>DASZIL010000153.1:0-2043 GCA_035949255.1 Beijerinckiaceae bacterium
TTGGTGGGCGCGACAGGGATCGAACCTGTGACCCCTACGATGTCAACGTAGTGCTCTTCCGCTGAGCTACGCGCCCGCACCAGGGTCGCACCGAAAGCCCGGCGCGAGCCTTGTCCTATACGCGGCGAAGCCGGGCGAAGCAAGAACCCGCTCCGACGTAGCCCGTTCCGACAGAACCCATCTCGAGCCTCTAGCGAGCAGACGAGTTTGTCCCGGTTCAACGGCACACGCGTTTGTCCGGTTCCGCCTTGGAAAAAGGGGGGAGAAAATCGGCAGCTCGGCCACGGCGCCTCCGCCATTTCCTTTCCGCGCGCGCTCTCCGCATCGAGGAAACTTTATCGCGCCTTTGCCGTTCTAACGCGTCAAAGGAGTATGCGATGAGAGAGGACGGTAACAAGGCAAGTGGCGTCGAGAGTGAGCTGGCCCCGAAGGAAATGCCGTATGAAGTCGCGGATTTTGCGCGCAAGCACGGGCTCAGCATGGTGGAAGCGCGGGGCTTGATCGAAAAGGTCGGCAACGATTGCATGAAGCTCGACGAGGCGGCGAAGAAACTCAAGCGGCATTGATCGAGGTACTCGCCCATGCTCGTCAATGCTCCCTTGTCGGCCGACACGGAAAACGAGGTTCGCACCAAAAGCGAGGACATCGACGCGCAAGTGATGGGTGACGTGCTCAAGGCCGTCGTGTCACGCGTGAAGAAGATCGACCGCGAGCACGACATTCCCTACATCGCTGGCTACAGCCAGAATGGGGAGAAGATCTACATCGACCGCCACATGCCGAAATCGGCGACGCTCGGCGGCAAGCGGGTGCAGACCGATCGGTTCCTCATTTTGCATGAGGCCGTTGAAAAAGCTCTCCTCGACGAGCTCGGGCTTCATTACCTGCATGCGCATCAGATCGCGCTCAGGACGGAGAGAGCGGCGGTCGAGGCGGAAGGCTTCACATGGCGCGACTACAACGCCTTCACCAAGGCGCATGAGCGCGAGATCGACGACGAGACGCTCAAGAAAGTCCCCGACGACCTCGACCTCACCCCTTACCGCAACGAGCGCGATTTCCAGAAGCTGCGGCAGATGATTGCGGCGATCCGCGCGGAGCCGTAGGCGCGCCATTCGCATCCGACCGCATCAGGGAACAGGCGCTACTTCGACCGAGCGCCCTGAGCGCAGGCCAGTCCGGCGCCGAGTTCGAACCGCGAGGCTGCAATCGCCTTGTGTCAAGACGGGCTCGCCGTGCTAAGGCGAGAACCCCGCAACGCTGCCGAAACCTTTGAATGTTCGACGCGCTTCTCGTGGTGCTGCCGGTCTTCGGCGTCATCCTCCTCGGCTATGTCGCGAGGCTCGCGCGCTATGTGACGGACCGAATGGGCGACGGCTTGTCGGAATTCGTGAACGACATCGCCATCCCTTTCCTGATCTTCCAGACCTTGTCCACGGCCCGCATTCCGAGCGAACAGCCCTGGGGCTACTGGCTCTCTTATTTTGGCGGCGTCGCCGTTGTCTGGACGCTCTCCATGTGGATCGCCGGACGCTTCTTCCATTACGGGCGCCTGCCGCGCGTGGTGGCGGGCTTCGCGGCCGGCCAGGCGAACACGGTGCTCGTCGGCATCCCATTGATCCTCAAGGCGTTCGGCAAGGCGGGGGAGGTGCCGCTCTTCCTCCTCATCGCGGTTCACCTCCCCGTCACCATGACGGCGGCGACCGTGCTTGCCGAGGGCGGCCATCTGCGGGTGACGGCAATCCTCTCTCGCCTCGCCCGCCACCCGATCCTGATCGCCATGGCGCTCGGCGCGGCGGCGCGTCTCCTCGGTATTTCCGTGGCCGAGCTTGCGCCGATAAAATCGGTGCTCGACATGGTGGCGGCGTCGGCCGTGCCTTGCGCGCTCTTCTCCATGGGCATCGCGATGCGCCGCTACGGCCTGCAGGCGGGCGTCGCCACCTTGTTCGCCGCCTGCCCTTGCGGCATCAATGCGTATCTCTTCGCCTATAAATACAAGGAGGCGGCCGATTTCGCCGCGACGGCGATCGCCATCTCCACGGC
>DASZIL010000154.1:0-2898 GCA_035949255.1 Beijerinckiaceae bacterium
ACCCTCGAGCATACGGGCTTCCCGGAAGACATGGCTCCGCATCTCGAAGGCGGTTGGAAGAACAAGTATTTGGGGCCGCTAAAGAAATATTTGGATTGACGCAAGACCGCGGCGGCGCGCGGGCGCTCTCGATAGGCAGCCCGACACCTGTCTCTACGGCAAAGCGGGAGAGCCCTGTACCGCCACGCGCACTGCTTTGCAGCTTGCGCCTGGCATGGTTCAATGAGCGTCCCCGCGCGGAGCGCCGCGCCGCAAGTTCAAGGTTCTTTCGTGCCGACAAACCCACCACCCCAAAAGCCGCGTGTCGGCCTTTTCGTCACTTGTCTCGTCGACCTCATCCGCCCCTCGATCGGCTTTGCGGCCGTCAAGCTCCTCGAGGAGGCCGGTTGCGTCGTCGAGGTGCCGAGCCAGACTTGCTGCGGGCAACCCGCCTATAATTCGGGTGACCGCGTGACGGCGCGCGCCATCGCGAGCCAAGTGATCGAGGCCTTCGGCGGCTTCGACTACGTGGTCGCGCCGTCGGGTTCTTGCGCCGGCATGATCCGGGCACATTTCCCCGAGCTCTTCGCCGACGACCCCAATCTCGTGGGCCCCGCGCGCGCGCTTGCCGAGAAGACCCATGAGCTCGTCTCCTTCCTGGTCGATGTGATGAAGATCGAGCGCGTGAAGGCGCGCTTCGATGGCCGGGTGACCTATCACGATTCCTGCTCGGGCCTGCGCGAGCTCGGCATCCGCGCCCAGCCCCGCAAGCTCCTCGCCGCGATGGAAGGGCTCGAGCTCACCGAATTGGCGGATGCGGATGTCTGTTGCGGCTTCGGCGGGACCTTCGCTGTGAAATACGGCGATATCTCCAACGCCATCGTCACCGAGAAGGCGCGCAAGGTGAAGGCGAGCGGCGCGCCGACCCTGCTCGCCGGCGATCTCGGCTGCCTCATGAACATGGCCGGCAAGCTCTCGCGCGAGGGCGAGCGGATCGCGGTCCGCCATGTGGCGGAGGTGCTCGCCGGCATGACGGCGGAGCCGCCGATCGGCGCGCCAGCGCCGAAAGGCTAGGCACTTACTCGCCAAAGCCGCCGCAATGAGCAGGAAATCTGTCGGGCCAACGGGCGCGACCAAGATGGATGCGTTGATCGCCACTGCCTTGGCCCACCATCAGGCGGGTCGCTTCGATCAAGCGCAAGCGCTTTACGAGCGCATCGTCGCGTTTGAACCAGCCCATCCGACGGCGCTCGCCAATCTCGCGATGCTCCACCAGCAGCGCCTCGCCTTCACGGAGGCCGAGCGCTGGTACGCCAGGGCACTCGCCGTGAAACGGACCCCGGAGATTCTCTCTAACCTCTCGGTCTTGCGGCGCGCCCAAGGCGACCTCGCGGGCGCCGAGCGCCTGCTGATCGAGGCCTTGGCGCTCGACCCCGGCCGCACCGATACGCTCTATAATCTCGGGCTTACGCGCATGGACGCGGGCAAGCCCGCCGAGGCCGTGGCCCCGCTCCTGCAAGCGACGTGTGACCCCAACGCTTCGCCCGATGTCTTCGCCAATCTGGCGCGCGTCTATCTTTCGATCGGGCGCCGCGATGAGGCGCTGCGCCACGGTGAAGAGACCCTGCGTCGCAAGGACCGGCATGCGCGGGCGAGCTTCGCGGCCCGTGGCTTGCGCCCCCTCGAGCCCGTCGCCGCGCCTCGCTTCGATCCCACCCGGCCGCAGCACAACATCATCGCCTTCAGCCTCTGGGGCACGAAGGCCACTTATGTGGGAGGCGCCATCGCCAATGCGGAATTGGCGCGAGCGCTCTACCCGGGCTGGACTTGCCGGATCTATGCCGACCCGACCGTCCCCCAGACCGCGCTCGACCGGATGCGGAAAGCCGGCGCGCAAATCGCCATGATGCCGCTCGCCGACCGCCACTACGGTTTGTTCTGGCGCTTCTTCGCGGCGGACGATCCGCAAGTGCACTACTTCCTTTGCCGGGACGCGGATTCGCGACTGAATTCGCAAGAGGTGGAAGCGACAAAGGCATGGCTGGAATCGGGCAAAGCGTTCCACGTCATGCGTGACGCTCCCTTCCACATGGAGCTGATGCTCGCCGGGCTTTGGGGAGGCGTCGGCGGGCGGCTACGCGGCATCCGCGAATGGATCGATCGATTCTACCGGTCGACCGAGCATCGCTGGATCGATCAGGATTTCCTGCGCCTCGAGGTCTGGCCGCGCATCCGCGAAGAGGTGCTCATCCACGACAGTCACCACACCCTTTTCGGCGCCCGGCCGTTCCCGCCCGAGGGGCGCCTCACGGCCCCAAATCACGTTGGGGCCGGGCATCTGTTGCCAGAGAAAGAAGAGGGAGGACGCGAGGCCCCGTAGAGGCCGGGCGAAACGCAAAGCACGACGCGGCCTACCTACCGGCGGCGGCGCGGCGCAGCCGGTCGTTGATGGCTTCGCCGAGTTGCCTCTCCGGAATCGGCGAGACCGCGATACGGGGCGATCTCCGGCCCGCAAGCATGGCGTCGAGCTTGCGCAAATGCCTGAAGAGATTGGCCGCGGCTTCGGTGAGGTCACCCACCTCGCTCAAGTTGAGGACGGCGGCCGCGCGCTCGAGCCCGGCCGGTCGAAATGCGCCGAAGAGCAGGGCCACCTCGCGCGGCTCGATCTCGCGCGCTTCGAGCCGCACCTTCGCGCGCGGCGCGTAATGGGAAGCGAGGAGGCCAGGCGAGAGGGGCCGCGCATCGTCTTCCCCGATCGACGGCTGCTTTCCCCGCTCGCGGGCGCCGCTCGGTGAACCCTTGGTCGGGCGCTTCCGGTAGACACCGAGCTTGCCGATCACGCGCTCGATCGCCTCGCGCGCAATACCGCCGGCGCGCAAGAGGATCGGCTTTGCCGATAGACAGGCGATGATCGTCGAT
>DASZIL010000155.1:0-33171 GCA_035949255.1 Beijerinckiaceae bacterium
ATCGGCCGGGCATGAGTTCATTCGTGCGCGAGGACGGTGCCGTCTACCACACCTACTCCACCTATGCGCGCGGGCTCGATGGCCTTTGGGGCATGTATCAATGGCTCGATCGCGCGCCCAAGGGCCGCAACGAGAAAGGCATCTGGTGGCGCCGCCACGACGAGTACGCGAAGGGCTGACATTCGCCTCCTTCTCTCACGCTCCTCGCGCGGGAGAAGAACTCCTACTCATTTTACAAGCCCAAGTGGCGGGGCGGTAACCCGGCCGGGGTCGACGTAGGGGCACCTCCCCCAGGTCGCTCGCTTCGGTCGCCTGCACTTGGTAAGTGGCGCGCCCACGCCGGGGACCCCCTCCCCCCACGAAGTGGTGGGGAGGGTACGGGCGGGGGGCAAAGCCGCTTCGACAACAATGATCATTGGCCTCGCCCGAGACGACGCCGGCACAAGCCAGATGGCCTTCGCGCATATCTCGACCGCCCCCCACCCGTACCCTCCCCGCCGCGACATCGTCGCGGGGGAGGGGGACATGAGCGCTGGCCCCTTTTCCTGAGACGCTCTTCGTGTGCTCGCATCGCTCGCGTCCTCACCCGTACGTCACATGCTCGCGGACGATTATCGCTGTGCTGGTAAATATGGTGCGCCCCACGCCAGCATCATTTCCTGAGCCTTGGGGGCGGGTAGGCGGGGTCGTTGAGGCAGGCGTTCATCCAATCGTGATCTTCCTTGGAGATCGGCTGCGTGAAGGTCGAAAGCTTCGGAAGCCCGACTGATTTGCCGATGTCCGCGCAGGATCGGTCATTGGCGCCAAGCTCGAAGATCCTGCCATCGCAGATCAGCAATGGCCTATTGGCCTTCATCCATTCGGACGCGGCGAAAGGCACGGGATGGCCCGAGCATGCGATGCCGGTCTCAGCCCCCGGGGTTCCGCAGTTATACGTCACGCGGCCGGACAAGCCTTCGGCTTCCGCGATGAGACGCCCTTCGTAATCGCGAGCATTCGCCGAGTAATGCCATAAGCCGCAAATCCGGTCCTCTTTTTGCTCCAGGATAAAGTAGCGGCAGGCACGCTCGCCCTTGCCGGTTTCGCAAGCTTCCCACACGCCATGGAAAGGCCTCGCGGCATCGGCATCGGCGCCGGAACGCCCGGCGATCAGAGCGAGCACAAGCGTGACCGCGCAAAGGAGGGGACGCATGCGTTCGTTCCGCGCGAAGCCGGGCGCCGCGGGCGCCTGCTCAGCCTTCCTCGGAGGCCCAGCCCAGCTCTTGCTGGACGAGGCTCGCCCAATAGGCGGCGCCGAACGCCAGGATCTCGTCGTTGAAATCGTAGCGCGGCGTGTGAACCTGGTGGACTTCGCCATTCGCATTCGCGCCGTTGCCGATGCGCATGAAGACGCCCGGCTTCTTTTGCAGCATGAAGGCGAAATCCTCGCCCCCGGTGCTGAGCTGGACATCGCCCACATTCGCTTCGCCGACGACCGCCGCGGCCGCCGCGCGGGCGACCGGCATCTTCTCCTCCCAATTCACGGTGGGCGGGCAAAGCGGCTCATAGTCGAGCCGTGCCTCGCAGCCATGCGTCGCGGCAAGCGTCTTGGCGAGCTCCTCGAGCCGCCGCCTGATGACGGCTTGCGCCTCGGTCCGGAAATAACGGGCCGTGCCGCGCACCACGATCTTCGAGGGCATGACGTTCGGTGAGTTATAGGCGCCCCCGCTCACATGGCCGACGCTGAGCGCCGCGGCTTCCGTCGGATGGAGATTGCGCGGCAGGATGGTCTGCACGCCGAGCAGGAAATGGCCGAGCACCACGGTCGCGTCGGTCGCGAGATGCGGCGAGGAGCCGCCATGGCCTCCCGTCCCGGTGAAGGTGACACCCCAGAAATCGGAGCCGGCGAGAATGGGCCCCTCACGCGTCGCGAATTTCCCGACCGGGAGCCCCGGCGAGTTGTGAAGCCCGTAGACGCTGTCGCAAGGAAAGCGGTCGAAAAGGCCGTCGGCCATCATCGCCGGCGCGCCGGTGCCCGCCTCTTCGGCCGGCTGGAAGATGAAATGCACGGTGCCGGCGAAATCGCGCACGCCCGCGAGGTAGCGCGCCGCGCCGAGCAGCATGGTCGTGTGCCCGTCATGGCCACAGGCGTGCATCTTGCCCGGCACGATGGAGGCATGCGGAAAGTCGTTCGCTTCCTCGATGAAGAGCGCGTCCATATCGGCCCTGAGCCCGATCGCCCGTTGGCCCGGGCGGTTGCCCTTGAGCGTGCCGACGACGCCCGTCTTGCCCACGCCCTCGGCGACTTCGATCCCCCAACCACGGAGCTTCTCGGCGACGAGGCCCGCGGTGCGCACCTCCTCGAACCGCGTCTCGGGATGCTTGTGGATGTCCCGCCTGATCTCGATGAGCTCGGGCGCGAAGGTGTTGATCGCGTCGAGAATCGCCTGCTTAACCATGTCCTAAATCTTCCCCTGCTTGGCGGGGCCGCGAGATTGTGCCAGCGGGGCCTGAGGGTCAAGCGAGCCGGCTTCACAAAGCCGCCAGGCGTGAAGCCCTGCACACTCGAAAGTCTGGAGGCGTGGATGGCCGGGCCAAGCCCGGCCAAGACGGGCCATGACGCTTCACCCATCGTCATCACCGGGCCTAGCCCGGTGATCCACGCCTTGTGCTTGATCGATGCCGCTGTTTCCCGCCCTCAAACCTTCGCGCCGATCGCCTTGAGATAACGCGCAACCGAGCGCTCGAAGACGGCGCGTCCGTCCGCCATCACATTGCGCCCCGAGAAGGCGCCGAAGATCTTCGCGAAGCGATAGGGCGCCATCACTTCGCCGATGCGCCGGACCGCGCCCGCGTCGAGCGGGATGTAGTTCGGGAAGCTGTGCATGAAGCTCACCGAGGCGCGGTCCAGGTTCACCGCGATCACATCGCCCGCGAAGACGGCTCCTTCGCCCTTCGCGCCTTGCGCCCAATGCATTACGGTGGCGCCCGGGAAATGGCCGGCGCAGCGGATGAGCGTGAGGCCGGGCGCGATCTCACGGTCGTCGCCCTTCCAATGGACGATCGCCGGATGCTCGCGCATCACCCATTTCCGATCATCCTCGTGCAGGTAGATCGGGATGCCGCCGAAGGCATCGCTCCATTCGGCCATGACCGTGTAGTAATGCGGATGCGAGATGGCGATCGCCTTGAGGCCGCCCGCCGCCTCGATCCGGCGCACCGTTTCATCGTCGACGAGCGCCACGCAATCCCAGAGCACATTGCCGTGAGGCGTCTGCACCAGAAGCGCGCGTTGACCGATGGCGAAATGCGGCTCGATGCCGACGCCTGTGACGCCGATATCCTCGTCCTCGAAGCGAAGCTTGTGAGTCGTACGCAGCTTCTCGAGCGTCGTCCAGGTTTGGCCTTCCCAACCGACGAATTGGCGGTCATCCGTGCAGATCGCGCAAATGGAGGGCGGCGCTTCCGTTTTGGAAAATTGCATGCCGCAAGTGACGCAGATGAAGGGAGTCATTGCTCTAATTCCGGGATGACAACAGTAAATGAGTGAAAGGTGAGTAGTGAGTAGTGAGATAGTGAGAGGTGAAAAGTGAGCTACGGCTGCTGAAACTCAGACCATCCACTCTTCACTCCTCACTATCTCACTACTCACTCTTCACCGCCCCCTCAATTCACCACCCCCAACAACCTCGGCAGCCAGAGCGAAATCTCGGGAATGTAGGTCACCATCACGAGAAAGATCAGCATGGTTGCGAGCCAGGGAAGCACCGCGATGGTGAGCTCGGTGATGCCCATCTTGGTGATGCCGGCCGCGACATAAAGGTTGAGCCCGACCGGCGGATGACAAAGCCCGACTTCCATGTTGACCGCCATCAGAATGCCGAGATGCACCGGATGCACGCCGAGCGCCGCCGCGATGGGAAAGAGGATGGGCGCCATGATCAGGACGATGGCGGAAGGGTCCATGAAATTACCCGCCCCCAAGAGGACGATATTGGTGACGAACAGGAAGGCCACCATGCCAAAGCCCTGGGCAGTCATCCATTCCGCCATGGATTGGGGGATTTGCTCGGAGGTGAGCAGCCAGGAGAACACCGTCGCGTTGGTGATGATGTAGAGGATCATGGCGCTCATCGAGGCGGCCTTGAGCAGCACCGCAGGGACCTCGGAAAGACGCAGCTCCTTATAGACGAAGACGGCGATGAAGAAGGCGTAGACGGCCGCCATCGCGGCCGCTTCCGTCGGCGTGAAGAGGCCGCCATAGATGCCGCCGAGCACGAGCACGATGAGGAAGAGGCCCCAGAAGCTTTCGCGGAAGGCACGGAAGGTCTCCGGCCAGCTCGCGCGGGGCAGGCGCGGATAGCCCTTGCGCCAGGCGCGGTAACAGGTGGTCGCGCCGAGCATGGTAGCGAGCATCAGCCCCGGAACGAGGCCCGCGATGAAGAGCTGGCCGACGGAAGCGGATTCGACGACCTGCCCGCCGGGGCCCAAGGGCTGCATGCCGCTCGTCGCCACCGCGTAGATGACGAGATTGATCGAGGGCGGAAACAGGATTCCGAGCGCGCCCGAGGTCGCGATCACGCCCGCGCCGAAGCGCTGCGGATAGCCGTTCTCGACGATGGCGGGCAGGATGATCGAGCCGATGCCGACGACGGTCGCGACCGAAGAGCCGGAGATCGCCGCGAAGAGCGCGCAAGCGACCACGCCCGCAAGGCCAAGCCCGCCGTACCAATGGCCGATCATGGCGCTGGCGAAGGCGATCATGCGTCGCGCCACCCCGCCCGACGTGAGGAAGCTCCCGGAGAGAATGAAGAAGGGGATCGCCATGATCTCGAAGCGATCGATGCTGGTGAACAGCTTGAGGCCGACCATCTTCGGGTCGACGCTGCTCAAGATGAAGAGATAGGTGAGCACCGAGAGGCCGAGCGCGATCGAGATCGGCATGCCGGTCGCCATCAGCGCCAGGAGGAGCGCGAACAACATCAAGGCGCGCATGGTTTGCGAGAGCTGGATGATGTCGAGCTTCATGGCAAAGCAGATGAGCGCGAGCACGATCGGCGCGGCGATAAGAACGGTCGCCAGGATCGCGCCACCGCGCGGCCGCGAACCGAGCGTCGCCGAGGAGAGGCTCATCTCGCGAGCTCCGCCAGTGGCGCCGCGAGCGGCGGCGTCACCGCCGCGATTTCGGCCGCGTGCCCGTGACGCGGCACGGTGTCGTAGCGCAAGAGCCGCCACAGCACCTGGAGGAAGCGAAAGCACATGAGGTAGGAGCCGAGGGGAATGCACAGATAGATGTAACGGCTCGGCCATTCGAGCTCTTGGGACACCTGGTCCGGGTCGAGCTCATAGACATAGATCGCGCCCAGCGTGCCGATGACGCCGGTGAACAAGGCTCCGCACAAGAGCGCGAAGGCGATCACGGGCTTGCGCGACGAGGGCGGGAGCCGGTCGACGAGCACGTCGACGCCTACATGGATGCCGGTGCGCACGCCGAGCGCGGCGCCGAACTTCGCCATCCACACGAACATGTAGGTGGCGAGCTCCTGAGCCCAGGAAAGATTGACGGAGGTGAGGCGCGTGTAGACCCAAAGGGCGGCTTGGCTCAGCACGATCGCGCCATGCGCTTTCGCCCAGCCGGCAAGCGCCGCCGAATTGCTTGCGCCGTAGCGATGCACGACGGCAACGAAGGTGAGGACGGTGGCGGTGGCGATCAGAGTGGCGATGATCCACTCTTCGAGCCGATCGAGGATGCGATCGAGCACCGTTCAGAGCGCAGGCGTGAAGCCAGCCGATTTATAGACCTGATCGATGAAATCCTTGCCGAAGCGGCTTTGCATCTCGGTGTGCACCGGCATCAGCTTGGCGATCCAGGCCTGCCGCTCCTCCGGCGTGAGCACATGCACCTCGACCTTGCCGGAAGCCTTGATCTTCTCGAGCGCCTCGGCATTGTCCTTGGCGGCTGTCTCGTTGAAGAAATCGGTCGATTCCTTCACGGCTCGATCCAAGCCCTGGCGCACATCCTCGGGCAGTCCATCCCAGAACTTCTTGTTCGTGATGAGCGCGTAGGTGAGCCGCCCATGATACGAGACGGTGAGATATTTCTGCACCTCGTAGAAGCGCTGCGTCCAGATGTTCGAGGGCACATTGTCCTCGCCATCGACGACGCCCGTCTGCAGGGCCTGGTAGAGCTCGGAGAATGCCATGATCTGGGGAATGGCGCCGAGCTCACGCGCCGCCGCGTCCAGCACTTTCGAGCCTTGGATGCGCATCTTCATCCCCTTGAAATCGTCCGGCATGATGAGCGGCTTGTTCGCCGTGTAGACATGCGCGCCATTATCCCAATAGGCGAGCGGTTTGACGCCCTTGGCTTCGAGCTTCTTGTTGAACTCGCCCATCATGGGGCTCGCGAACATCTGGCGCGCGCGCGCGTCGTCGCTCATCAGGAAGGGAAGGTCGAAGACGTCGAACTCCTTGACGCCGAGCGGGCCGAATTTCGAGATCGAGGGGGCGAGGATCTGCACGGAACCGAGCTGCAGCGCCTCAAGCTCCTCCTTGTCCTTGTACAGCGAGGAATTGGGATAGACCTCGACCTTCACTTTCCCGTTCGTGTATTTCTCGGCGAGCTCCTTGAAAAGGACGGCGGCCTTGCCCTTCGGCGCGTCCGGCGAGACGACGTGGCTGAACTTGATGATGATCGGCTGCTGCGCCATGGCGGGTCGCGGCGCCGCGAGAAGCGCGAGCATCGCGAGCGCCAGGCTCGCGGTCGCGGCCCGAAACGCCATGCGGACAGTCACCTCAAGGGCTGCGATCCTTCGCATCGGCATCTCCTCCCAAGCTTCGCGGGCCTTCCGGCCTCATCGATTGAAGCAAAAAATAGCACCTGCCGCGCTGAGCCGTCCAGGCTACGATAGTTGAACGGGCGGTGAACCCGGATGAAGGAAGGCAAGACAGCATGGCGGCGACCATCATCGATTCGCGCGTCTTCGGCGATATCTTCAGCACCGGGAAGATGCGCGCCGTTTTCTCGGACGAAGGACGGGTGCAGCGCTACCTCGACATTGAAGCCGCGCTGGCGCTCGTGCAGGCGCGCCTTGGCATCATTCCGCAAGAGGCGGCCGACGAGATCCGCCGCCATTGCCGCCTCGAGGCGATCGACATGGCGAAGCTGAAGGCGCAGACGGAGCGCATCGGCTACCCGGTGCTCGGCGTCGTGCAGCAGCTCGTCGCCGCGTCGCGAGACGGGCTCGGCGAATGGTGCCACTGGGGCGCGACGACGCAGGACATCACCGACACCGCGACCGTGATGCAGATCCGCGCCGCGCTCGCGCTCGTCGAGCAGGATCTCGAGGCGATCGCGAGCTCGCTCGCCGATCTCGCGCGCCGCCATCGCGACACGCCCATGGTGGCGCGCAGCAATCTCCAGCACGCGGTGCCGATCACCTTCGGCTACAAGGCCGCCGTGCTGCTTTCCGGCGTGCATCGCCATCTCGAACGCTTGAAGGAGCTTCGCCCGCGCGTGCTCGTCGGCGAGTTCGGCGGTGCCGCCGGCAATCTCTCATCGCTTGGCCGGGACGGGCTCAAGGTGCAGGCGGCGCTCATGGCGGAGCTCGATCTCGGGCAGCCGGCGATCGCCTGGCACACCATGCGCGACACCATCGCCGAGGTCGGTTGCTTCCTCGGCCTCGTCACCGGCACGCTCGGCAAGATCGCGACCGACATCAAGCTGATGATGCAGACGGAGGTCGCCGAGGCTTATGAGCCCTTCGCCGAAGGGCGCGGCTCGTCGAGCACAATGCCGCAAAAGCGCAACCCGATCTCTTGCGCCTATATACACGCCTGCGTCTCGATGGTGCGCCAGCATGCGGCCGCCCTGCTCGACGCCATGGTGGAGGATCACGAGCGTTCGACCGGACCATGGGAGATCGAATGGATCGCGCTGCCGGAGATCTTCTGCCTTTCGGCCGGCGCCTTGGCGCAGGCCCGGTTCCTTCTCGGCGGCCTCGTCATCGATCAAAAGCGCATGCGCCAGAACCTCGACGCCACGGGCGGGCTCATCATGTCGGAAGCCGTGATGATGGGGCTTGGCCCGAGCCTCGGCCGCCAGCGCGCGCATGATCTCGTCTACGACATCTGCCGCGAGGTCATCGCGAGCGGGCGCCCCTTCCTCGACCTCCTCGCCGAGCATCGGGAGATCGCGCCGCATCTCGATCGCGCGGCGTTGGCCAAGCTTCTCGAGCCCTCGAATTATCTTGGACTCTGCGGCGAGATGGTCGACCGCGTTCTCGCCCGGGAAGGCTGAGAGCTACCGCAGCCCTGCCGGTTGCGCCGGCGCGCCGCCCCAGGCGGAGTTTGCCGGGATGCCTTCGCCTTTCATCACCACGGTGAGGGGGCCAAGCCGCACGTGGTCCTCGACGCGCGTGTCGTAAAGCACGGTGCTGCCCGCTCCGATCGTCACGCCCCTGCCGAGCTTGATACGGCCGATCTTCATCAGCCGATCCTCGTAGAGATGGGTCTGCAAGGCCGAATTCTCGTTGATGGCGCAAAAATCCCCGACGTCGATGCAATCGAATTCGGTGATGTCGGTCGTCGCCCAATAGGTGCCTTCGCCGATCTTGGCGCCGAAGAGGCGCATGCACCAGGCGAGCATCGGCGTGCCGTGCAGATGGTCGAGGAGCACGCGGCTTGCCATGGTCGAGTAGGCGACCGCGATCGCCTCGGAGCGCAGCGCGAACCAGGACCACATGGGCCGCATCATCGGCTTGTAGACGCCCATCAAGAGCCATTTGAGCGCGCAGACAACAAGCATCATCATGACGGAGATGAGGACGCTCGCCGCCAGGAACTGCGGGATCAGCACGTCGAAATCCGCGTCGAGCACGGCGGGCGCGAGAAATTCGGCGGCGAACACGCCGAAGGTGATGTAGAGCGCGGTCGGCAAGGAGACGCAAAAGGCCTCGAACACGGCGCGCCCGAGCTTGCGCGCGAAGGAGGGCTCGAACGTCCAGTTCGCGCCGATATCGAAGGTCTGCCGCACCGGAAATTTGAACGGCGGAGAGCCGAACCAGATCTCGCCTTCGCCGACGCTCTTGCCCGGGGGCTTCGACTTCACTCCGATGAGCGCGCCTTGCGCAATCTCGGTCCCCGGCGCGACGACCGCCGAATTGCCGACGAAGCTGCGCGCCGCGATCTTCACGGGCGCGAGCGTCATATAGCCGCGCCGCACATCCTCCTCGCCCAGAACCACCTCATCGGCGATGAAACAATTCTCGCCGATCTCGACGAGATCATAACGCCCTCCCAGGCTCGTCGAGATTTCCGCGCCGCGCCCGATCTTGGCGCCCATGAGCCGGTACCACCAGCGCATGTAGAAGGTGGCGTAAAGCGAGTTCAGCGTGCCGAGCGTCACCGCCGTGCACAGCCCGACGAGCCACATGCGCCAGTAGAAGATCGAATGGATCGAATGGACGCCGGGCCTCACCCTGGGCAGGACGATCCAGCGGATCGCGGCGATCAGGAGAACCGTGACGGCGATCAGAACCATGGCGGTCGGCCAGGCCACGATCGGCGTGAGATAGAGGTAGTTGATCGAGGAGAAGGAGCCGACGAAATCGGCGAGCTGATCGAAGAAATAGAAGGCCGGCAGCACGGGCATGAGTCCGAGCGGCGGGATGGCGAGGAGCATCAGCACGGGGAAGGCGGCGGTCAGCGCGCGCCATCCGCGTGTGGCCTCGGCATGGGGCGGAAGCGAGGCCGCATCGACCATGCCGATCTTGCGGCCCGGTGAGCCGTCCCATTTCTCGCCTTTGCCGATGTGGCGGCCGGGCGCGACCGAGGTGAGGTCCGCGAGCTCGGCCCCTTCCTCGATGACGACATCATGGCCGATGACCGTGGAGGAGCCGATATAGGCGTCCTCGCCAATCTCCACGCGACCGAGGATGAACTCGTTGCCGACGACAACCGCATTGGCGATGGTGATGCGGGCGATCGAGGCGCGAGGCCCAATCGTCACGAGATCGGGGGCGCCGCAAGTGACCTCGCCGATATAGGCGCCCTCGCCCACCTTCGCGCCCATCATGCGCAGATAGAAATTCATCACCGGCGAGCCCTGCATGAGAGCGCCCGGCGTCAAGCGCCCGAACTGCGACGCGAGCCAGTAGCGGAAGTAGTAGAAGCCCCAAAGCGGATATCGGCCCGGCTTGGCGCGGCCGAGCACGAGCCATTTGCCGGCGATGGCCATGAAGAAAGTGGCGACGTTGATCGCCACATAGACGGTGACGACGGTCGCGAGATCCTCGAGGAAGCCGCCGTTTTCCGGCGATAGCAGGATATAGGCGATGTAGACGCCGAGCCATTGGGCGGTGCCGAGGCCAAGAAAGACCGGCATCACCGCCGCTTGCGCAAGGCCGCAAAGGAAGCGGCGCAGCAAGGGCGGCGGCGCAAAGGAGAGATCGAGCGGCTCGGTCTCCGGCGCGCGCCGCGCCTCGAGCCGTTCGGCGAGCGCGCGCAAGTTGCGCGCCTCGTAGACGTCCTGGAGGCGGATCGTGGCGAGCGCCGGGGTCTCGCGCACGAAGGAGACGAAACGCGCCGCGATCAGCGAGTGACCGCCGAGCTCGGCAAAGAAATCGGCCTCGAGCGGCACGAGCTCGGTGCCGAAGGCCCGCCGCGCCGCTGCGAGCAAGGCCTCCTCGGTCTCGTTGCGCGGGGCGTCCTGCTCGCTGCTTGCCGCTTGCGGCGCAAGCTCGAGCTTCTTGAGCGCGCCGCGATCGATCTTGCCCGAGGCAAGGCGCGGCAGGGCCGCGACGAGCTCATAGCGCGTGGGAACCATATAGGCCGGCAATTGCCGCGCCAGCGAAGCGCGCAAAGCCTTGGCGTCGGGGCCAGCGCCCGTTCGCGCCACGAGGAAGGCCACGAGCTTCTCCACGCCCGCATCCTGGCGAAGCACCACGGCGGCCTGAGCGACGCCATGCTCCTCGGCGAGCCGGGTTTCGATCTCGCCGAGCTCGACGCGAAACCCCCTGATCTTCACCTGATCATCGATCCGGCCGTGAAACAGGATGCGGCCCTGCGCATCGAGGCTCACGGCGTCTCCGGAGCGATAGAGGATCGGATCGGAGCCGTCTGACGGGAAAGGGTTCGCGATGAACTTCTGAGCCGTAAGCTCCGGGCGTTGCAGATAACCGCGAGCGATGCCGGGACCGCCGATCAAGAGCTCGCCCTCGTTGCCCGGTGGGACCGGCGACAGATCCGGCGCGACGATCCAGCAGGAATAATTCGGGATGGGCCGTCCGATGGTGACCGGCTCGCCGGGCCTCACCTCGTCGACGGTCGCGACCACGGTGGCCTCGGTCGGCCCATATGTGTTGAACAGGCGCCGATGCGGCTTTGCCCAGCGCGCCGCGAGCGCTGGGGGCAAGGCTTCTCCACCGAGAAGGATGAGGCGCAAGCTCGGCACGTCCTTGCCGATCATGGCGAGCAAGGTCGGCACGGTGTCGATGACCGTGATCGCGTTCTCCTCGAGCACATCGGCGAGCTTGTCGCTTTCCCCGATGAGCCGTGTGTCGGCGACGAACAAGGTCGCCCCGACGAGGTAAGGGATCCAGATCTCCTCCATCGACAGGTCGAAGGCGAGCGAGGCGCCCTGGAACACCACGTCCTCGGCACGGATGCCGTAGACCTCATTGGCCGCGCGCAGGAAATGACAAATGTTGCCTTGCGTGACGATGATGCCCTTCGGCTTACCGGTCGAGCCTGAGGTGTAGATCACATAGGCGGGATGGTGCGGCGTAAGCCCGGCGGGCCTGCCTTTCGGAAGCGCGGGAGCCCTCTCCTCGATGAGCGCCGCATCGACGAGGACGGCCGCGCCGGCGGCCTTCGCCCGTTCCGCGAAAGGGGCGCCGGTCAAGAGGGCCTTGGCGCCGCAATCGGCAAGGCACTCGCCGATGCGCTCGATCGGCGCCTCGGCATCGAAGGGCAGCCATGCTGCGCCGCTCGTCGCGATGCCGATCTGGGCGATCAGAAGCTCGGGGCCGCGCGCCATCCAAAGACCCACGACATGGCCAGCGCCGATGCCGCGCGCCGCGAGCGCCGCGCCGATGGCTCGCGCGCGTGCTTCGATTTCAGCATAGGTGAAGGTGCCGCAAGGCCCGAGGAAGGCCGGCTTCTCGGCATGAGCCTTTGCCGAGGCGGTGAAAATCTCGAGCAAGACCTCGTCCCGAACGAGATCGGGGCGCTGGGCTCCGCGCAGCACGGTCGGTCGCGGCTCGGCGAGCACGGCATCTTCTGCAAGGATGCGCCGATCCATCGCGTTCATCGTCGCCCCTTCAGGCCCGGCGCCTTTGCCCTCGCGCCCGCACCTTTCGCAATTTCCATCCGCACGGCGCTTGAACTCCCGCGCGGCACGCGCTTTGACGCTGGTTATGAGAGCGTGAGCGGCGCGTTCGCTGGTCGGCCGAGCCGTTCGCCTTGCTCAGCGGCCGCCCATCGCCTAGCAGCCCCTTCCTTGCGGCGGCAACGATTAACCTCCCATGAACGTGAGCCCCTGAAATCGTCACCTAGAAGTATTATAACCGGTGTTACGGGCGCTTCGCCTCCGAACCTTGGATGGCGAGGCTTGCCGTCGCGCCGGACACCAGCAAGGAGGGCCGCATCCAGATGAACGATGCCGAATTCGCGAAGATCGCTTCCTGGATCGCCGAATCGGGGCTCGCCGGTATCTCGGAAAAAGCCATGCTCGCCGGCTTTTGCGAGCGGATGCGCGCCGCCGGCGTGCCGGTCGAACGCGCCTCGCTCTTCGTCGACACGCTGCATCCGACCTATGAAGGGCGCTTGTTCCATTGGCGCAGCGGAGAAGGAGCGCGCCCCCCGGTCGATTATCCGCGCACGAGAGACGCCGACCAGCTCGCGAACTGGCGACGAAGCCCCTTCTACCGCTTGATCGAGACGGGCGGCTCGCTTTTGCGCCAGAAGGTGTCCGAGGCGCCGACGCAGGGACATGCGATCTACACCGAGCTGAGGGAAGCCGGCATGACGGAGTTCGTCGCGATGATTTGCCGCTTCGCGGCGAAGAGCGTCATCGGCGAGATGGATTGCGTCTATTCGTCATGGTCGACGGATCGCGAGGGCGGTTACGAGGACGAGGAGATCGCGGAGCTCGAACGGCTCGTGCCGGTTCTCGCTCTCGCGGTGAAATCGACCTCGCTCGCGCGCATGGCGCGCACGCTCGTCGAAACCTATCTGGGACGAGACGCAGGCCAAAGGGTGATCACCGGAAGCATCGAGCGCGGTGTCGCCGATCGCATCGAGGCGGCGCTCTGGTTCAGCGATCTGCACGACTATACGCGCATCTCCGACATTGCCGCGCCAGGGCAGATCATCCCTTTCCTCAATGATTATGCCGAAGCGGTGATCTCGGCGATCCATGAGGAGGGAGGCGACGTGCTGAAGCTCCTCGGCGACGGCACGCTCGCCATCTTCACGGGCGCGGATCGCAAGGTCGCCTGTCGCGCCGCGCTCGCCGCGGCAAGCCGCGCGCGAGACGGTGTCGCGGCGCTCAACCAGCGGCGCTCCGCCGAGGAATTGCCCACCACATCCGTTTATCTCGGCCTGCACTTCGGCGAGGTGTTCTTCGGCAACATCGGAAGCAAGGAGAGGCTCGATTTCACCGTCGTCGGGCCCGCCGTGAACGAGGCGAGCCGCATTCTCTCGCTCTGCCGGTCCGTCGATCAGCCCTTGCTCGTCTCCTCGGCCTTCGCCGATGCCATCGAGGAGCGGCACGATCTCGTCTCGGTCGGACGATACGCACTGCGCGGCGTCGGGCGGGCGCAGGATCTCTTCACGCTCGACCCAGAGCTGGCCCTTCGAGCGTCAGGCTCCTGAGGATGCCTCAGCCGCGCGCCGGGTCGCCTTCCCGCGCGAGCCAATTGGGATCGTCGTGGGCGAGGTGGCACGCGACATCGTCGGCGAATTGCGGCACTTCCGTGCGGCAGCGCGCGATGGCCTTGGGGCAGCGCGGGTGAAAGGGGCAGCCGGGGGGAGGATCGATGGGGTTCGGCACCTCGCCGCCGACGGGGGTGCGTGCGCGCCCGCTCATCGCAAGATCAGGCACGGCGTCGAGCAGCATGCGCGTGTAAGGGTGACGCGGCTTCGCGAAGAGCTCGGCCGTAGGCGCGATCTCCACGAGGCGGCCGAGATACATGACGCCCACGCGCGTCGCCATGTGGCGCACGACGGCGAGGTTGTGGGTGATCAGGAGGTAGGTGAGGCCGAGCTTCTCTTGCAAGTCGCGCATGAGATTGAGAATCTGCGCCTGAATCGAGACGTCGAGCGCCGAGGTCGGCTCGTCGCAGACGATGAAATCAGGGTTCGAGGCGAGCGCCCGCGCGATGGCGATGCGCTGGCGCTGGCCGCCCGAGAATTCATGCGGATATTTGCGCGCGTCCGCCGGGTCGAGGCCGACGAGGCGCAAAAGCTCTCCGGCGCGCGCCGCGACCGCGCCTTTCGGCGGCTTCTTGGCTTCGCCGTTCGGACCGGCCGCGCCGAGCCCGAAGGCGTGGATGGGCTCGGCAATGATGTCGCCGACCCGCCAACGCGGATTGAGCGAGGCGTAGGGGTCCTGGAAGATCATCTGCATGCGTCGGCGCACGTCGCGGCGGGCCGCGGGATCGCTGGTCGCGGCCATGTCGATGCCCTCGATCAGCACGCGTCCGTCGCTCGGCTTGAGAAGGCCGACGACCATGCGGGCGAGCGTCGATTTGCCCGAACCCGATTCCCCGACGATGCCGAGCGTCTCGCCGCGATGGATCTTGAAATCGAGGCCGTCGACCGCCTTGAGTTGACGGCGCGGCTCATGCTCGAGAAGCCGCGCGATCCAGGGCTTCGACACATCGAAGACGCGCTTCAAATGCTCGACCTCGACGAGGCCGCCTCCAGGCGCTGCCGCGGCAGCGGCACTCGCTTCGGCGGAGAGCGAGGTCACGACACGGCCTCTTTCAGGGGAGACGGCACCTCGCCGCGATCATAGAGCCAGCACGCCGCGCGCCTTGTGCCCACAGCCAAGGACGGCGGCCGCTCGATGCGGCAGCGATCGAAGACGTTGGGGCAGCGCGGGTTGAAGGCGCATCCCGGCGGAATGGCGGAAAGGCGCGGCATGGCGCCCGGAATCTGGGCAAGGCGCGAGGCCCGCCCTTCGAGCGTCGGGATCGCGGCCATCAATCCCTTGGCGTAAGGATGCAGCGGATCGCGTACGACCTCACCGACCCGCCCGACCTCGGCGATGCGCCCGGCATACATCACGGCCACCCTGTCCGCCGTCTCGGCGATCACGCCCATGTCATGGGTGATGAGGATCACGGCCGCGTCATGCTCGCGCGCCAAGCGCTTCAGCACCGCGATGATCTGCGCCTGCACCGAGACGTCGAGTGCCGTCGTCGGCTCGTCCGCGATGACGAGGGCCGGCTCGGCGCAGAGCGCGAGCGCGATCACCACGCGCTGGCGCATGCCGCCGGAGAATTCATGCGGATAGCCGTCGATGCGCCTCTCGGGCGCCGGGATGCCGACCTCCGTGAGAAGGGCGATCGCTCGGTCCCGCGCCTGCCTCGGGGTGAGCGAGGTGTGGGTGAGGATGGTTTCGACGAGCTGATCGCCGATCCGCAAGAGCGGATTGAGGCTTGTCAGCGGATCCTGAAAGATCATGCCGATGCGCCGTCCGCGGATTTTGCGCATTGCCTCGGGCGGCAGATTGTCGATGCGCTCGCCGTTGAGCCTGATCTCGCCGCCGGCGATTCGGCCGGGCGGATCGAGGAGGCCGATGATGGCGAGGCCGGTGAGCGATTTGCCGGCACCCGATTCGCCGACGACGCCGAGGATTTCGCCGGGCGCGAGATCGAAGGAGATGCCGTCGAGCGCGGTGAGCGGCCCGCGCCGCATAGCGAACTCGACGCGCAGATCCTTGACCGAGAGAAGCGGCGCCGTCATTTCAGCCTCGGGTTCAGCGCGTCGCGCAACCAGTCGCCGAGCAGGTTCACGGCGAGCACGAGCGCGGCGAGCGTGATGCTCGGGAAGGTCACGATCCACCACTCGCCCGAGAACAGGAAGTTCTGGCCGATGCGGATCAAGGTCCCGAGGGAGGGCTGCGTCGGCGGCAGGCCGACGCCGAGAAAGGAGAGCGTCGCCTCGGTGATAATGGCGAGCGCGAGGTTGATGGTCGCGATGACGAGCACCGGCCCCATCACATTGGGCAGGATGTGGCGCGCCAATATGCGCGCCGGCGACAATCCGATGAGGCGCGCCGCCGCCACATAGTCGCGGTTCTTCTCGACCAGCGTCGAGCCGCGCACGGTGCGCGCGTATTGCACCCAGAAGGAAAGGCCTATCGAGACCACCAGGATGCCGAAAGCTGTCTCTTCACGATTTTGGCCCTTGAGAAGCGCCTGCACCACGCCGTCGACGAGGAGCGCGATGAGGATCGCCGGAAAGGTGAGCTGCACATCCGCGATGCGCATGATGATCGAATCGATGCGCCCGCCCGCATAGCCCGCGATGAGGCCGAGCGTAATGCCGATCGCGCCGCCAAGCAGCACGCCGAAGACGCCGATGAGCAGCGACACGCGCAAGCCGTAGAGGATCGCCGACCATAAATCGCGGCCCTGGTCATCGGTGCCGAGGAGGAAGCGCGCGTCTCCTCCGGCCACGAAGCGCGGAGGGTTAAGCGAATCGATAAGGAAATTGCTCGCCGGATCGAAAGGGTTGGTCGGCGCGATCAAGGGCGCGAGGAGCGCGGCGAGAAAGAAAATCAGCGTCAGCGCGCCCGCGAGCACCGTGACCTTCGACGAAAGGAAGCTCGCGAGGAGGTCGCTATCCTTGAGGCGCTCGAAGAAGGAGCCCGATTTCGCCTCTGGCTTCGGCAGCTCGGCCGCGATCTCGCTCATCTTGCGTCAAGCTCCATGGATCGCGACGCGCAGGCGCGGGTCGACGGCCGCGTAGAGGAGATCGACGACGAGGTTGATGATGACGAAAAGGAAGGCGATGAACAGGAGATAAGCGGCCATGATCGGGATATCGACGTTCTGAACCGATTGCAGGAAGAGCTGTCCCATGCCGGGCCAGGAGAACACCGTCTCGGTGATGATGGAGAAGGCGACGATCGAGCCGAGCTGCAGGCCGACGACCGTGATCACCGGCACGAGCGTGTTCTTGAGCGCGTGGCGGAAATGCACCTTGCGTTCGGAGAGGCCGCGCGCTCGCGCGAAGCGGATGTAATCGGCGCGCAGCACTTCCAACATCTCGGCGCGCACGAGGCGCATGATGAGCGTCATCTGGAAGAGCGCAAGCGTGATCGCCGGCATGATGATGGCCTTGAGGCCGGACGCCGTGAGCAGCCCCGTTGTCCACCAGGACCCGATGTGCACCACATCCCCGCGTCCGAAGGAGGGAAGCCAGCCGAGCGTCACCGAGAACAGGTAGATGAGCAGGATGCCGATCAGGAAGGTCGGAAGCGAAATGCCGACGAGCGAAAGCGCCTCGAACAGCTTGGCGAGCGCGCTTCTGCGGTGCAAGGCGGTGTAGACGCCCATCGGGATGCCGGCGAGAAGCGAGAGGATCGAGGCGACGAAAGCGAGCTCGAGCGTCGCCGGCATGCGAGCCCCGATGAGGTCGGAAACCGGCTGCTTGAATTGATAGGAGATGCCGAAATCGAGCCGCGCCGCGTTTCCGAGAAAGCGGAAGGCCTGCACGATCGCGGGATCGTTGAGCCCGAGCTGCTGGCGCAGAGCCGCGCGCTCGCTCTCGGGCGTCTCGATGCCGACCATCTGGTTCACCGGGTCGCCGACATAGCGGAACAACAGGAATGCGATGAGGCCGACCGCGATCAGCACGCCGATCGAGGCGAAGAGGCGACGGATGATGAAGGCAATCATCTCAAGGCGCCCCTCGGCGCATCGCGCGGCCTTTCCGGTTTCTGGCAAATGCGCATCATTCGCTGGAGCCCGAAGCTGCTCTCCCAGGGGATCTGACGCACGCGCATCGGCCTCAATCCATATTTACCGAGGCGAAGATATAGGCGTTGTCCGGGCGCTGGATGACATGCACCTTTTTCGACACGCCCCAGACCAGCGCCTGCTGGCGCAGCGGGTTGTATCCCACACCATCGAAGAGCGCGATCTTTCCAGCAGCATATCGGCCTCCCTGTCTTCTTTAACGTTTCTTTTTAGTGCCTTAACATCGGTCCCGCTTCTTGCGGCCAGGGGTCGATCGCAAGCGCCTCGGGAGGCAAGCCCCTCTGGTCGATCGGGGCCGTTCGTCGGGCTTGCGTGCGCCGCCGCGATGCGGCGGCGCATCGCTCGCGCGTCAGTCCATCTTCACCCAGGAAAAGATGTAATAATTATCCGGGCGTTGCACGACGTGCGTCTTCTTCGACACGCCCCAGGCCAAGGCCTGCTGGTGCAGCGGGATATAGGCCACGTCGTCGAACAGGGAGATCTGCCAGGCCTGCTTGAAGATGTCGTCGCGCTTCTCCTGATCGGGCTCTTGCAGCGCCTCCTTGGCGAGCTGGTCGACCTTCGGATTGCAATAATCGCCGACGTTATTGCCTCCGCCGTTGCCCTTCTCGTCGCGGCAGCCGATGATGTATTGGAAGACGTTGTAGCTCTCGAGCGTCGAGGGCGTCCAACCGAGCAGGTAGAACGAGGAATCAAAGCCGCCGGCCGCGGTGATGCGGGCGAAGAACTTCGATTTGGGCTCGGAGAGAAGGTCGATCTTCACGCCGATCCGCGCCAGCATGCCGACGACCGCCTGGCAGATCGCCTCGTCATTCACGTAGCGGTCGTTCGGGCAGTTCATCTGCACCTCGAAACCATCCGGGTAGCCGGCCTCGGCGAGCAGCTTCTTCGAGGCTTCCGGATCGAGGGGGATGCGCTTGAAGTCCTTCGATTCCGAATAGAGCGAAGGCGCGATCATCAAGGCGGTGGGTGTCGCAAGCCCGCGCATCACCTTGGTCTTGATCGCCTCCTCGTCGATCGCCTGGTAGAAGGCCTTGCGCACGCGAACGTCCTTGAACGGGTTCTTGCCCTTCACATTCGAATGGCCGAGCTCGGGCCTGATCTGGTCGAAGCCGAGGAAGATGGTGCGAATCTCAGGCCCCGCCAGAACTTCCGTGCCCGGATTGGCGTTGACGCGCGCCTGATCGGGAAGCGGCACCGGGTCCATCCAGTCGATCTCGCCCGAAAGAAGCGCCGCGACGCGCGTGGCGTTCGACGGGATGGGGGTGAACACCACCTCGTCGAGATTGTGCTTGGGCGTGTCCCACCAGTTCGGATTCTTCTTCCACACGGTCTTCACGCCGGGCTCATGGCTCACCAGCATGAAGGGGCCGGTGCCGTTGGCGTGCAAGGCCGCGTAAGGCGGTGTCGTCGCGTTCATGGCGGTGGCTTCGGCCGCGCCATGCTCCTCCGACCATTTCTTCGAGAAGATGCCCCAAGTTTCCCACTCGTTGATGAGCAGCGGGTTCGGCGTCTTGAGAATGAAATCGACCGTGGAGTCGTCGACCTTCACTACCTTGGCGTCGAGAGGCACGCGGCCCTTGATGTCCGAGCCGGCGGAGCGGACGCGATCGGCAGAGAAGACGACATCGTCGGCGGTGAAATCCTCGCCATTGTGGAATTTCACGCCCTTGCGCAGATGAAAGCGCCAATGCAGCGGATCGAGCGTCTCCCAGCTCGTCGCGAGGCAAGGCTCGATCTTCATGTCCTGGCCGCGCCGGATCAGCCCTTCATAGACCGCCCCGTTGACGCTGAGGCTGAAGCTCTCGTTGATCGCATAGGGATCGACGGCCTTCAATTCGCCCTGGAAGGCGAAGCGCAAGGTCTTGGCGCTGGCCTCGGGCGCGAGGAAGGTTCCTGCGACGATCGTAGCGGCGCTCAGCGCAGCGAGCGCGAGCTGCCCAGCCTTTTTGGTCAACCATAAGTTCATCGAGCTCAACTCCATTCGGCATCCCGGTCGAGATCCGTCACGGGTCTCACGCGGGGAGGGGATTTTCGAATCCGTTCCATCTAAACTCAGCGGCCGTAATTGGTCCAGCGTCCGATCTCAAGATGCCCTCGCCGATCCGATCGTCCGAAAGGGCGCGATCGGCCCCACGGGGATGCAGGCGCCACGATCCTCTTTCGCCGCCCTCCTCTGTCGGCCCTGCTCTTGCGCTCGGCGAGGAGTGGCGCGAAACTCCCGCTCGCCTGCGGTTCGGCCCCGAAGAAGGGCCCATATCCTTCAAAAGAGCCTGACCGCGGCGCAGAAATTCGTGGGCCCGCCCCGATGGCTCGAGACCGCTTTCGGAAAAGGACCACGGGGTGAACTCAAGATAAAGTGTACGAAACCCATGCCCATCATCAATCGTGTCGCCGATTTTGCCGATGAGATCGCCGCCTGGCGGCGCGACATTCACGCCCATCCCGAGCTCGGCTATGAAGAGAAGCGGACCTCCGCCATCGTCGCCGAGAAGCTCAAGGCCTTCGGTTGCGACGAGATCGTCACCGGCATCGCGAGGACGGGGGTGGTGGGCGTCATCCGCGGCAAGAAGAACGCGAGCGGCAAGGTGATCGGCATGCGCGCCGACATGGATTGCCTGCCGCTCCAGGAGATCGCTGACGTCCCACATAAGTCGACAGTCGCGAACCGCATGCACGCCTGCGGCCATGACGGCCACACCTCGATGCTGCTCGGCGCCGCCAAATATCTCTGCGAGACCCGAAATTTCGACGGCACCGCCGTGGTCATCTTTCAGCCCGCCGAGGAAGGCGGCGCGGGCGGTGAGCTGATGGTCAAGGAGGGGCTTATCGATCGTTTCGGCATCCGCGAAGTTTACGGAATGCACAACATGCCCGGCCTGCCGGCGGGCCATTTCGCCCTGCGGCCCGGCGCCATGCTCGCGGCGGCCGATCGCTTCGAGATCGAGATCGAAGGAAGGGGCGCGCATGCGGCAAAGGCCTACGAAGGCGTCGATACGATCGTCGTCGCCGCGCACATGATCACCGCGCTGCAGAGCATCGTGTCGCGCAATGTCGATCCGTTGAAGTCGGGCGTCGTCTCGGTGACCTATGTGCGCGGCGGAGAGGCGTTCAACATCATTCCGCAAATCGTCACGCTGAGGGGCACGGTGCGAACCCTCGAGCCGCAGGTGCAAGATCTCATCGAGAGGCGCCTCAAGAGCGTCGCCGAGCAAACCGCCGCCGTCTTCGGCGCGCGCGCCAAGGTCGACTACCGACGAGGTTATCCGGTGACGCGCAACCATGAGGCCGAGACGGGGTTCGCGGCGCAAGCCGCGCAGGAGATCGCGGGCGCTGATAATGTGCAAACCGACATCGAGCCCAGCATGGGCGGGGAGGATTTCTCCTATATGCTGCTCGAGCGTCCAGGAGCCATGATTCTCGTCGGCAATGGAGACACGGCCGGGCTGCATCATCCCGCCTATGACTTCAACGACGCCGCGATCTCCGCCGGTGTCTCTTATTGGGCGCGGCTCGCGGAAAGGCGCATGCCGGCCTGAGGGCCCGTCGCATCGCGCGCCGGTATCCGCGAGCGGTCGAGAGAAAACGAACGCAAATTGTCGGCAATTTGCGGCTGCCGCTTAACGGGCTTGCAATCGGTCCCGTGCATCATGTGCGCGGGCCGACGAGCCCGCTTGGTGCAAGCGGGCGAAACAGCCGAACAAAGGTGCTCTCATGAAATTGATGCCGTCTCTTCCTTCGGAGGAGAGCGATCTCCTCTTGTCGTTCTTCCAAAATGACCTCGGCGCGACCGCGATCGAGTACGGCTTGATCGCCGCCCTCATCTCGGTCGTGATCATCGGGGCCATCACGGCGGTCGGCACACAGCTCAGCACGACCTTCACCAGCGTGAGCAACGCGCTCTCCGGAGCGAATAACTGAGCGAGCGGGCCTCGAGCCGAATGGGCGGCTCTCGCGATTGCGGCGTCCGGCCACGAGATCTGAGCGGGCGGTGGTTCGGGCCGAATCGGGCCAAAGGATCTTCCTTTCGGGAACCGGGCTTGGCGAGCGATGAGCTCGCCAACGCGGATGCGTGGCTACCCTCTTGACTTCGCTTGCCGGCTCCTCAGAAAGGCGCGGGCAACGATCGAGAGGAAGTCATGCACGCCGAACTCGCCGCCACCATCGATGATGCCTGGGAGAGGCGCGGCGAGATCACGCCCGCGACGAAGGGCAAGATTCGCGACGCCGTCGAGACCGCGATCGAGCTCTTGGACAACGGCAAGGCGCGCGTCGCCGAGCCCAAGGGCGACCAATGGGTCGTGAATCAATGGCTCAAGAAGGCCGTTCTCCTGTCCTTTCGCCTCAACGACATGGCGATCATTCCGGGCGGCCCCGGAGGCGCGGCCTGGTGGGACAAGATCCCGTCGAAATTCGCCGGCTGGGGAAATAATTCATTCGCGGCGGCGGGGTTTCGCGCCGTGCCGGGCTCGATCGTGCGGCGCGGTGCCTATATCGCGCCGAACGTCGTGCTGATGCCGAGCTTCGTCAATCTCGGGGCCTATGTCGACGGCGGCACCATGGTGGACACCTGGGCGACCGTCGGCTCTTGCGCGCAGATCGGTAAGAACTGCCATTTGTCCGGCGGCGTCGGCATCGGCGGCGTGCTCGAGCCCCTGCAAGCCGGGCCCACCATCATCGAGAATGATTGCTTCATCGGCGCTCGCTCCGAGGTCGTCGAGGGCGTCGTGGTGCGCAAGGGGAGCGTGCTCGGCATGGGCGTGTTCATCTCTTCCTCGACCAAGATCGTGGAGCGCGACACCGGCAAGGTGCATATCGGCGAGGTGCCGCCCTATTCGGTGGTTGTTCCGGGAACCTTGCCGGGCAAGCCGCTCGCGAGCGGCGAAGCCGGCCCGGCGCTCGCTTGCGCCGTGATCGTCAAGCAGGTCGATGAGCGCACACGCTCCAAGACCAGCATCAACGAGCTGTTGCGCGATTGAGGCCTGGGTCGCGGGGCGGAGACTCAGTCTTCAGGAAGAGCCGATTTAACGCATCGCTTATGGACAGGAATAAAAAGGGATGGTTCATTGGACATGGCATGAAGACGCAATGATGTCCGACGAGGCCCTGGTTGAATACTCAAAATATACTCCGGTGTTTCGGTCTATGCACTCTACTGGCGGCAAGCCCGGCGCCGGCTAGCGCCGCTGGCGCCTTCGACGGAAGCTGGCAAGTCGCGGTCGATTGCGCCGCCTCTCCCGACGGCGCCAAGGGGTATCGCTGGGTGTTCCCCGCGACCGTCCGCGACGGACAGTTCATCGGGCTCTACAACGCGCCGAACAGCGTTCCTTCCGGCCGCCTGATTGGCCGAATTGGTCAAGACGGGGCCGCTCTTCTCACGATGACGGGCCGGGCCGGCGATCCCGGCCATAACCTCAACCATGCTCCGGGCGGGACGCCCATTCACTACAGCGTCACGGCGCATTTCAGCCGCGGCGGCGGCAGCGGCAGCCGCAACGAGCAGCGAAGCTGCGGCTTGGTGTTCACCAGGCTCTAAATCCGCTTTGTCGGACCTCGGGCTGGCGCGTCGGCGGTCTTCTTCCGCCGCTCGGCGAGAGGCCGCCGCCACGGGGATCTCTCGAGCCGGATCACGTTGGCGGTCAAAATTCAAGTATTCGGTCAGCCCGTTGTTAACCACCGGACATAATCTGGAGGTGAACCGGCTTTTTTACTGTCCGGTTAACGGCTTCTCAAGGCGCGTCGACTAAGGTCGAGCTACGCTAAGCTCGCAATACGAAGCCGAAGCGCGGACCATACATCAGTAAAACGGAGTCACCAATGAAGCCGATTCTTTCTCGTTTCGTCAAGGACGAGTCCGGCGCGACGGCCATCGAATATGGTTTGATCGCGGCGCTCATCTCGGTCGTCATCATCGCCACGATCACGGCGGTGGGAACCCAGCTCACCAAGACCTTCACGAGCGTCAGCACGGCTCTTTCGACCGCCAACAACTGATCAGGCGTTCGTTTCGTGTAACGGGGCCGGCATAGACCGGCCCCTTTGCGTCGCGGTCCCAAGCTGTCGCGAGGAAAGGGGAGCGGGTGAGATGACCGCCATTGTGTTCCTCGGTGTCTTCCCGGCGCTGATGGCTTTCGCCGCCGCCTATGATCTCACCACCATGACGATTCCCAACAAGCTCACCGCGGCCGTGGCGCTCGCCTTCATCGCCGTTGTCGCGCTCTGCCGCCTGCCGGCGACGGAAGTCGCCTGGCATTTGGCCGCGGGCCTTCTCGTGCTTACCGTCACCTTCGCGATGTTTGCCGCCGGCTGGATGGGTGGCGGCGACGCCAAGCTCGCGGCGGGCGTTGCGCTCTGGCTCGGCTTCGCCGATCTCCTCGATTACTTCATGCTGGCCTCGATCCTGGGCGGCGTGCTCACCATCGCGCTCCTCGCCGCCAGGCGCTACCCCCTGCCCTTGTTGCTGACCCGGGTTCCCTGGGCGCAAAAGCTGCACGCGCCCGAGACCGGCATCCCCTATGGCATCGCGCTCGCGATAGCGGCGCTCGCCATCCTGCCGCATGCGCAAATCATGCTTCGTGCCTTTTCGGGCTGAGGCGTTCGAGCCGGGGAACCGGCCGTGGCCCGGCCTCGCCAGACGGTCGAGGGGTCAAAAACGATCCGATTGCGAATCAGCAAGTGATTGCGTCGCACCGCAGCACAACTCTCAAGGAATTTTGCCTAAGCCAAAGGTTATTTTGGTTAACGATCGAAATAAGCACGTAAATTCATCCCTCTATCTCTCAGTTTTATTCGATTTTTATGTTCGTTAATGACGTTTCGCCACTCCCGGTTAACCATGCCTTGACCTTTACCTGCTCAAATCAGGCATGGAGGCGCGTCGCCTCCCAGTCGTGTCATCGTTCCGGGTCCTCGTCATGAAACCAGCGCGTATCGCCATCATCGGCGTTGCGGTCGTGGCCGGATTGGCCGCGGCCTATCTCGCAAGCGGCGGGCGTGACTCCGCCTCTCCTCCCGTTGCGCCCGAGCCCGAGAAGATCGCGGCTAGCGAGGTGCTGGTCGCGGCAACCGATCTGCCCCTCGGCACCAAGCTTGGCGCCGGCAATCTCAAATGGCTGCCCTGGCCCGCGGAGGGGGTCGCGCCGGGCATGATCCTCAAGAAGGACGCCCCCGAAGCCATCGCGCAGAACTCGGGCTCGCTCGCGCGGGAGACCTTCGTCGCCAACGAGCCGGTGACCAAGGACAAGCTGATCAAGACCGACGCCGGCTACCTTTCCGCCATCCTGCCGGAAGGCAAGCGGGCGCTCGCCATCAGCATCGACCAGCGGGGATCGAATAGTGCCGGCACGCTCATTCTCCCGAATGACCACGTCGACGTGATCCACATCTACAAGGACTGGCGGGCGAGCCAATCGCAAGGTGGCGATGTCTACGCCAGCGAAACCTTGCTGCAGAACATCCGCGTCCTCGCCATCGGCCCCAATATCGAGGAGAAGAACGGCGAACGCGTCGCGGTCGGTGAGACGGCGACGCTCGAGCTCGGCCCGAACGAGGTGAACGCGATCGCGCTTGCCCAGCGCTCGGGCACGCTCACCCTCGCCTTGCGCAGTGTCGCGGATGTCAACGCGCCCGAGGTCGTCGCCGACAAGGACGCGCAACTCTCGGTGATCCGCTACGGCGTCCAGACTTTCATCGGCGGCAGGAACTGAACGAAGGTTGGAACCCGAGAACATGCTCCCTTCCTTGACGCGAATCGCGGCTTTGACGGCAAGGCTCGGCTTGCCGGCGCTCGCTCTCGCCTCGGCGATCCTGGTCACAGGCGCCGCACGATCGGCGCCAGCGAGCTTCGGCGATGATACGCCGACGACGATCCGCGTGACGGGCGCCAATCCCGCCGTGCCGGAAAGGATCAACCTCGGCATCGGCAAGTCGATCATGGTCGATCTTCCGCGCGACGCCAAGGAAGTGTTCGTGGCCAATCCCAAAGTGGCCAACGCCGTGGTGCGCTCGACCCGCAAGGTCTTCCTGATCGCCATGAGCGATGGGGCGACGAGCGTCTTCATCATGGACGCGCAAGGTACCCAGATCGCCAATCTCGAAATCCTGGTCGGGCGCGACATGAACAAGCTGCGCCGCACCTTGAAGGTCGCTATGCCGAATTCGGCGATCACCATCACCGCCGTCGACAACACCGTGATCCTCACCGGCGAGGTGGCCTCGGCGCTTGAAGCTCAGCAGGCCATGGACATCGCGAAAGGCTTCATCGGCCATCTCGACGCGGGCGCGAAGGATACGACCGGTGACGTGATCAATTCACTCACCGTGCGGGCCAAGGATCAGGTGATGGTCAAGGTGACGATTGCGGAGATCACGCGCGACATCATCAAGCAGCTCGGCATGGACATCACGGGCACGAATTGGCGCGTCTTCAAGTCGCCGACCGATTTTCTGCTCAATTTTCCCGTTACCGACTCGACGAGCCAGCCCGTCTCGAACACCAACATCAACATCATGGGCTCGGCCGGGAAGGCGAAGACGGACGCCAACATCAAGGCGCTCGAGAAGGACGGCGTGGCGCGCGTGCTCGCCGAGCCGACACTCACCGCCATCTCCGGCGAGGCTTCGAAATTCACCGCGGGTGGCACCTTTCCCGTGCCGACCAATGAAACCTGCACCGGCGCCGGTGGCATTCCGCCTTGCACGGTGGGCGTCGACTTCAAGCCTTATGGCGTGACGCTGGGCTTCACGCCGGTCGTCCTGTCGCCGGGTCGCATCAGCATGCGGCTCACCACCGAGGTCACCGACATCGATTTCGAGAACACCTTCACCTTCGTGAACATCACGGTCCCTGGCACGCGTACGCGCCAAGCCGAATCGACCGTGGAGCTGCCCTCCGGAGGTTCGGTCGCGCTCGCGGGCCTCATCCAGCAAGAGGTGAGGGCGCATCTCAACGGATTGCCGGGACTGATGAAGCTGCCGATTCTCGGCGCCTTGTTCCGCTCCCAGGATTATCAGCGCAACGAAACCGAGCTCGTGATCATCGTCACCCCTTATATCGTGAAGCCGGTGTCGCCGAGCGACATCGCGCGCCCGGATGACAATTTCGTCGATCCGACCGATCCACAGGCGCTGCTCCTCGGCAAGCTCAACAAGATTTACGGCGTCGCGGGCGCCAATGCGCCACCCCCGAATTATCGCGGCTCCGTCGGCTTCATCCACGATTGAGGCTCGCGCACATGCTCACTCACGCTCACTCCTCACGAGACGCCGGCCGAACGACGCTGGCGCGCGGCCTTCTCGCCGGCGTCGCCCTTTCCGTGCTCTCCGCCTGCGGCGCGGACCGCATCGTGACCAATGCCGGCCGCGATCCTTCCGACTATCGCGATCGGCACCCGATCGTGATCACGGACAAGAACCGCACGCTCGATATTTTTGTCGGCGCGAATTCAGGGCCTCTCGATCCGCGCCAGCGTCAGGATTTGCGCGCCTTCGTGCAGGAATTCCGCCAGCATGGCAAAGGCGTCATGATGGCCTATGTGCCTGTCGGCAGCACCGATCCCGTGGGCGATGCGCGCGGCATCGAGGTCATCAGGACCGCGCTCTCAGCCCCGCGCGATTACGTCCCGCTCTCGGTCCAACCGTACATGGTCGAGGATCCCTTGCTCGCGGCACCCATCCGGCTGAGCTTCGCGGAGCTCGCCGCGAGGGTACCTCATTCCTGCGGGCGCTGGCCGAAAGATCTCTCGGGCTCGGGCACGAGGGAAGGCATCGAGAACGAGCAGTATTACAATTTCGGCTGCGCCTATCAGCAGAACATCGCCGCGCAAACCGCCGATCCCATCGATCTCGTGCGTCCGCATGTCGAGGAGCGCATCGACATCATCAAGCGCTCGAACGAGATCACGAAACTGCGCCAGGGCCAGGACCCCGCGACGGCCTACGACAACACCAAGAACAAGGCATCGATCAGCAATATCGGCGGCGGTGGAGCGCCTTGATGAGCGAATTGTCCCGAGTTCGGCGGGGGGCAGCAGTGAACGGCGAGGGGCACTCTCCTCCCCATATCCGGCCTTTGCCGCGCATCTCGCTGCAAGCCTTTTGCGAAACGCCCGAGTTCGCGAGCTCGGTCCAGGCCGCAGCGGCCGACCGGCGCATGAGCAAGGTGCATGTCAAGGTGCAGATGGGCGGCGCGCCCGCCGCCGTGGAAGCCTATGCCGAGGCGTCGACGCCGAATGTCATCGCCATCGAATCGATCGGCAACCGCGAAGCCTTGCTGGAAAATCTCGATCGTCTCGCCGGCGTCTGCGACCCCGACACGAAGGTCGTCGTCGTCGGTCACGTGAATGACGTGCTTCTTTACCGTGAGCTGATGCGACGCGGCGTGAGCGAATACCTCATCGCGCCGGTCGAGCATCTCGCCTTCATACAGTCGGTCTCGGAGCTCTTTCACGGGGAGAACGCCGATCCGCTCGGTCGCGTGATCGCGGTCTATGGCGCCAAGGGCGGCTGCGGCTCTTCGACGCTTGCCCATAATCTCGGCTGGGCCCTTGCGCGCCAGCTCGAGCTCGCGACCGTGCTCGTCGATCTCGACCTGCACTACGGGACCGCCGGGCTCAACTTCGATCACGATCCTCTCCAGGGGGTCGTCGACGCGGTCTCGGCGCCCGATCGGCTCGATCCGACCTTGATGGAACGGATCATGTCGACGCTCGCGGACAATCTGAGCCTCCTCGCCGCGCCCGCCATGCTCGACATTCCCATCGATTTCGAGAGCATGAACTTCGATCACTTGATCGACATGCTGCGCACGAGCGTGCCCTACATCATCCTCGATCTGCCCCATAATTGGAGCGCGCCGGTCAAGCGTTGCCTCATCGCCGCCGACGAGATTCTACTGGTCGCCGAACCGGACCTTGCAAATCTGCGCAATGCCAAGAGCCTTTACGAATGGCTGAAGGCGGCGCGGCCGAACGATGCTCCGCCCCGTCTCGTCCTCAACAAGACGGGCGTGCCCAAGCGCCCCGAGATCGGGGTCGCCGATTTCGCCGAGAAGGTCGGCGCGGAGGCGACCGTCATACCCTATGACGCGCAACTTTTCGGATCGGCGGCCAACAATGGACGCATGATCTCGGAGATCCAGGGGAGCGGCAAGCATGCCGAGGTCTACCTCTCCCTCGCGAGAGCGCTCACCGGCCGAACCGAGATGCGTAAACCAAAATTTAACCTGCCGTTCCAATTGCCTTTCATGAAGCGGACGGCGTCGCGGAAGATGTGAGTTAGGTCGGTTCAGGTCAGAGTTTCATGTTTGGAAAACGTCCCACGGGTCAAAGCGCGGCGCCAAGGCTGCGGCCGGTCGTTCCCGCGCCGGCCGTGGCCGAGCCGACGACGACGGCGCGCGCTAACCCGGCGCCTTCGCTCGCCGTGGTCCAGCGAGACGAGCCCCCGCCCTCGTTCGCGCCGCAACCGACGACGAGCGAGCAGCCGCGCTCGGACGATTATTACCAGACGAAAAGCATGGTCTTCGGCGCGCTGATCGAGGCTATCGACGTCAGTCAGCTCGCGAAGCTCGACACCGACAGCGCACGCGAGGAAATCCGCGACATCGTCAGCGAGATCATCCGGCTGAAGAACGTAATGATGTCGATCGCCGAGCAGGAGGACATGCTCGACGATATCTGCAACGACGTGCTCGGCTACGGCCCGCTCGAGCCTTTGCTCGCGCGTGACGACATCGCCGATGTGATGGTCAACGGTGCCCAGAAAACCTACATCGAGGTCGCCGGCAAGATCCAGCTCACTTCGGTCCGCTTCCGCGACAATTCGCAACTGATGAATGTGTGCCAGCGCATCGTCAGCCAGGTCGGACGGCGTGTCGACGAATCCTCTCCGATTTGCGATGCCCGGCTGCCGGACGGGTCGCGTGTCAATGTGATCGTGCCGCCGCTTGCGATCGATGGGCCGGCCCTCACGATCCGCAAGTTCAAGAGGGACAAGCTCACACTCGACCAGTTGACGAAGTTCGGCTCCATCTCGCAGCCAGGCGCCGATATCCTTAAGATCATCGGGCGGGTGCGCTGCAATGTGCTGATTTCCGGGGGCACAGGCTCGGGAAAGACGACGCTCCTGAATTGCCTCACGCGCTACATCGATGACGATGAGCGCATCATCACCTGCGAGGACGCGGCCGAGCTGCAGCTCCAGCAGCCGCATGTGGTGCGCCTTGAGACGCGCCCTCCCAATCTCGAGGGTCAAGGCCAGGTGACGATGCGCGACCTGGTGAGGAACTGCCTGCGCATGCGTCCTGAGCGCATCATCGTCGGCGAGGTGCGCGGCCCGGAGGCCTTCGACCTGTTGCAGGCGATGAACACCGGCCACGACGGCTCGATGGGCACGCTGCACGCGAACTCGCCGCGCGAGGCCCTGTCGCGCGTCGAATCGATGATCACCATGGGTGGCTTCGCGCTGCCGCCGAGGAACATCCGCGAGATGATGGTGTCCTCCGTCGACGTGATCATCCAGGCGGCGCGCTTGCGCGACGGTTCACGCCGCATCACCCACGTCACGGAAGTGATGGGCATGGAGGGCGATGTCATCATCACCCAGGATATCGTGCTTTTCGACATGGGCCCCGAGGATGCGAACGGCAGGGTGACGGGACGGCATGTGTCGACCGGAATCGGCCGGCCTCGCTTCTGGGAGCGCGCCCGTTACTTCGGGGAATCGACAAGGCTTGCGGCGGCGCTCGATGCGCTCGAGCAGAAGGCACAAACGGCTTGAGGCGGCTCTATCCCTCTTAAAGGCGGGCACCGCGAAGGATCGCGACATGGCGTTTTCCCCCTTGCTCATCGGCCTCCTCGCCGCCATCAGCCTTGGCGGCATCGCCCTCGTGGTCATGCCCTATCTCTCGGGTGAGGTGCGCGCCGAACAACGCCAGGACCAATTCGTCAACCGCACGACACGCGAGATTTCAGCCCCGCAGCAGCGCGGCACCGCAAGCCGCCGCGAGCAGGTAGCGCAAAGCCTGAAAGAGCTCGAGCAACGCGAAGCGGCGAGGAACAAGGTCGATCTGTCGACCCGCATCGTGCAAGCGGGGCTAACCTGGTCGAAGCGCCAATATTACATGTTGGGCGGTGCATTGGCTTTGAGCTTTGGCCTCATGGCCTTTTTGGTGACCGGCAATCTATTCGTCATGCTCGGCGCCATGCTGGCGGGCGCATTCGGCATGCCGCGCTGGATCCTGACCTACCTTGTCAAGAGGCGCTCGAAGCAGTTCATCAACGAGTTCGCGAATGCGGTGGACGTCATAGTGCGGGGCGTCAGGTCCGGCCTTCCGCTCGGCGATTGCTTCCGCATCGTTGCCGGCGAGGCGGCAGAGCCCGTGCGCTCGGAATTCCGCCACATCATCGAATCGCAATCGCTCGGCTTGAGCATCGCCGAGGCCTGTGAACGCCTCTATCAGCGCGTGCCGGTCACCGAGGCCAATTTCTTCGGCATCGTGATTGCCATTCAGCAGAAATCCGGCGGCAATCTTGGCGAGACGCTTTCAAATTTTTCGCGGGTCATTCGCGAGCGTCGAAAAATGGAGGGAAAGATCCAGGCGATGAGCATGGAGGCGAAGGCCTCGGCCGGCATCATCGCCTGCCTGCCCTTCTCGGTCGCCATTCTCGTCTATCTCAGCAGCCCCGACTACATCTCGCTTCTGTGGAAGACGTTTCACGGCAAAGTGTCGATAATCATCGCGTTGGTGTGGATGGGGGTCGGCGTTCTTGTGATGCGCAAGATGATCCGTTTCGACTTCTAGTGAGGACTTATTGAATGAAACCGGTGAGTCCCGTCTCCCTTTCCGGCGTTGCCATCAGGGCCAGGCGAGCCGCTTGGCTTGCCGGGATCAACGGCTTGCGAAGGCCAGCCGAACCATGATGGATCTCATCTTCCACAAGCTGGTCGACCCGCAGTTCCTCTTCACCTTGATGGTGGCGGTGGCGACGGCCGCGACGATCATCACGCTCGGGATGACCTTCGTCGAGGGCGACAATCTTGCGCGCCGCATGCGGGCCGTATCGATCGAGCGCGAAGCGATTCGCGCGCGCGAGCGCGAGCGCCTCGGTAAGAACGCGGGGCAGAGGGTCTCACTGCGCCAGCAACCGACCGCTTACATGAAGAAGGTCGTCGATCGCTTGAACTTGTCGAGCTGGCTCGGCACCGAGACCGCCAAGCTTCGCCTCGCCATGGCGGGCTATCGCGGCAAGCAGGCCGAAACCGCCTTCCTGTTTTTCAGGCTTGTCTCGCCGATCGGCCTGTTCTTGTTCACGCTCTTCTATGCCTTCGTCGTGATCGGCGACAAATATTCAGTGATGGTGCGGCTGATCGCGGTGGTGGGCGCGCTCTATCTAGGCATCAAGCTGCCGGAAATCTTCCTGAAGAATCAGACGTCGAAGCGGCAATTATCGATGCGGCGCGCCATTCCCGACGCCATGGACCTCTTGCTGATCTGCGTCGAATCCGGTGTCTCCATCGAGCACGCCTTCCGCAAGGTCGCGGCCGAGGTCGGCTCGCAATCCGTGGCTCTGGCCGAAGAGCTGACGTTGACGACCGCCGAGCTCTCCTATCTTCAGGAGAGGCGGCAAGCCTTCGAAAACCTCGCAAATCGGACGGGCGTCGACGCCATCAAGGCGATCACCACCGCGCTGGTGCAAGCGGAACGCTACGGCACGCCGGTCGGTGTCGCCTTGCGCGTGCTGGCGCAGGAAAGCCGCGACCACCGCATGAACGAGGCGGAAAAGAAGGCGGCAGCGCTGCCGCCGAAGCTCACCGTGCCAATGATCCTGTTCTTCCTGCCGGTGCTCTTCGTGGTCATCCTCACGCCGGCCCTGATTCAGATCTTCCACTGGGATTGACGCTCCAACGGCGCCGCGCCCGGCGGGCCTTTTGCAGCGAGGCCGCGGTCATTGCGCTGCCGTCTGCGCCTCGCTCGCCTGCGCGGCAGGCTCCGCGGCGGGTGTCGCGCGCGCGACCGCCGTCACCGAGGTGCCCTTCGCGCCAGCCTTAGCGACGCTCTTGCCGCGGATCGCATCCCAAGTGTTGGGCTGGGCGATCATGGAACGGATGTCGGCGACGTTCCTTGCGGCATCCGACGATGAGAGATCATGGCGAAGGGCTTGGGTCGCGTTGTCGAAGCGCCCTTGCAGGGCGAGCACCAGCG
>DASZIL010000156.1:0-6538 GCA_035949255.1 Beijerinckiaceae bacterium
TTAAACTTTTTGGGCGCGTGGTGAAGGATTTATTATTCAAATATGATAATAATACAACAGTACAGGGAAGTAACAATTTCTTACAAAGCCAGCTTTCGACGGGACCGGTTACGGTGACCGGTAATACAAATATCGCTCTAAGTACAGTTACGACGGTGTCATCTCTAGTCGGTCTCGTCCCTGGAATGACCGTTACTTCGACATATGGTGGGAATCCCGTATTCGCCCCAAATACCTATATTTCATCTATAGGGCCCGGACCTGGGTTCTCGTTCGTTGTTACGACCAACCCTATCCAGACAGTCGCACCGGCTACCATAAATGCGGCCCTTATCCCACCGGGAGTTCAAAATATAAACGTCGCTAGAATATATGCATTCAGCTTCGAAGGTTCCATTTACACTTTACCGAGGCCCTCGATGTTCTTAGTTCACGGACCCGGGACGGTCATCGATATTACGGGAACTAACCCAAACGTCCCTACCGCCGGCCGTTCGACGCTCGAAGCGTCCGGAGTGTTTGCGAGGGAATGGGAATTCTCTTCACCAATCAATGCAAGCGCCGCCCCTCCCAACCTTGATTTACGTTACTGGGAATATGAAAAAGGTGACTTCTCGATTCGTTTGGATAGCGAAGCGGGACCGTTGGAGCAGATCCTGCTCGCCGCAGCGCTCCGCGGTGCCGATATGGCCGACCGCAGTGGTGCAAACCTGGGCATCCGAAGCGGAGCCAATCTCAGCGGCGCCAATGTTAGCGGCGCGAACGTCAGTGGCGCCAACGTCAGCGGCGCGAATCTGAGCGGCGCGAATCTTCGCAACCGTTGAGCGACGGTGGGACGCGGGCGCAGCGCTCGCCGGCTCGAGCGCGACGCTTCAGCCTCGCGGCGGGTGCCAGATCATCTGGCGCGTCGCCGCGTTCTGGCTCCTTTGGCGGAAGCCGAGGCGCAGATAGAGAAACCGTGCCGGGTTGCCGTGCATGACGTCGAGGGTCACGAACTTCCCCAGCGCATCGGCGCGCTGAAGCAATTCCCTCATGAGCTGCGTGCCGATTCCCTTTCCGCGCGCTTCCCGGACGAGATGGATTTGCCGAAGGTGCATGTGGTCGACGAAATCGGCCACCTGAATCCAACCGATTCGTTTCTCCCCAACGCAAATCACCTGCGCCGGCGCACGCTTGTAGCCCTGGCGGAACTTCGACACGATCCGAGCCCGGTTCCATTGGCCGATCTTCGACAAATGCAGCTCGGCCCCTTCGAGGTAAAGCGAGAGGGCGAAGGCGTAATCGCCGAGCCTTGCCGGTCGCAACCGGAGTTCGTTCTCCCACCGCGGCTTGCAGGTCGTCGTTCCCCCGCGGAGAGGCCCCTCGCGCATCACCTTTGGATTTTCCTCCCTCACGCAGCGAATCGCAATATAGCGGCGCAATATTAAGAAGTATCTTCTCGACCTCCTTACGCGCGCCCTAAATTCGGGTAATATTCGGCCTTGCGGATTGTCCTTCTGGCGGCGAGGCCATGGCATCCACGAAAGCAATGACCCCTGTTGGGGCGACCGATCGGCAGGCGAAGCGCGCCGCGGTGCTGATCGCGGACGTCGTCGAGTTCAGCAGACGCATGGAGCAAGACGAGGGTGCCAGCGCCGATCAAGTTTCTCGATCGCTGCAGCTTTTCCGGGGGCTGGTCGGCGATTATGGCGGCCGGGTCGCCGGGGTGGCCGGCGACGCAATCCTGGCGTTGTTCGACAGCCCCGACCGGGCTCTGCAATTCGCGGTTCAGATCCAGACGGAATTTCGTGATCAATCGGTGTGGGGCGACGGCGACCCGATCCAGTTCCGCATCGGGCTCAATATCGGCGAAGTGACTTTTCACGATGCCATCGCCTATGGGCATTGCATCAACGTCGCGGCGCGCCTCCAAGCCATGGCCGAACCCGGCGGTATCCTCGTCACCGGCGCCTTGCGCTCGGCGGCGCAAACCATGCCAGGGCTGGTGCTGCGTTCGGTGGGCCAGCCGCCCTTGAAAAATATTTCCGAGGCCATCGACATCTACGCGATCGAGCAATCGGGTGCGCCGCCGACGAAATTACGGCCTCGCGACGCGCCGTTGAGCCAGCCCGTCCGTTCTCCCGCGATCGCGGTGCTCGCCGTCACGAACCTCTCCGGCGACCCGCGCAATGACCATCTCTGCGAAGGCATCTCGGAAGATATCATCGCGAGCCTTAGCCGGTTTCGCAACATCATGGTGATCGCGCGGCACTCGGCTTTTCTCTTCAATTTGCACACGAATCCGACCGAGGTCGTGCAACGGGAGCTCGGCGTCCGCTATATCCTCGGGGGAAGCTTCCGCCGGGCCGGTCAACGCCTGCGGATCGCGTTCGAGCTTATCGATGCGGCCAACGAAAGCGTGCTCTGGTCGGACAGGTTCACAGTGGGGCTCGATGAGCTCTTCGACCTTCAGGATGAGATCGCGGGTGCCGTCGCCTCGCGGCTGTCGATCCAGATCGACCTCGCGGAATGGCGGCAACAATCGCGTTATCCGCAGGATATGCGCGCCTATGGCCTCGTGGTGCGGGGCCAGCACTTGATCCTCAAATTCAACAAAGTGGGAAACTGGCACGCCCGCCGGCTCTTCGAGGAGGCCCTGGAATACGCGCCCGAGTATAGCCGGGCCCACAGTGCGCTGTCGCGAACGCACAATCTCGACTGGCGCTATGCGTGGTCCTCGACGCCCGGCCAATCACTCGAATCGGCGATCGTGTTCGCCCGCCGGGCGAAGGAATTCGATCGCCTCGATGCGCGCGGTTTCGCGGAGCTCGGCTATGCAAAGCTCTACCGCAGGCAACACCGTGAAGCGATCGCGGAGTACGAGCAGGCCTTGTCGCTCAATCCGAACGACAGCGACATCATCGCCGAATACGCCGATGCGCTCGCCTATGTCGAGCAACCTCAGCGGTCGGTCGAGCTCATGCATAAGGCGATGCGTCTCAATCCCCATTACCCCGATTGGTACCTCTGGTATCTGGCGGATGCCTACGACACGTTGGGACAGTCCGAGGACGTGATCGCGACGATACAGCGCATGCACGACCCGTCCGAGGGCCAGCGAATGCTCGCGGCGAATTATGCGCATCTCGGAATGATGCGCGAGGCGGAAGCCGCAACGCGTGAAGTCTTGCGGCTCCATCCCGATTTCAAGATCAGCGTATGGCGCGAGCGCCCCCCGTATCGCGACCAGGCCATCCTCGAGCGCTATGTCGAAGGCCTTCGCAAAGCCGGCCTGCCCGATTGATGGCGGGCATTCCCGATGGCGCGCCCAAGCTCTCATCTTCAGGGTAAACCGGTAGTATTGTGCTCCGTTGCGATTAGTTTGCGAATATCGAGCGGCGTCACCCCGCTCGCCCGCAGCTCGCGCAGGCTCGTCGAGGCGATGCTCTTCGAGAGCTTGCGCCCGTCCTCGTCGAGAACGAGCCGGTGGTGGTGATAATCGGGCTCGGGAAGCCCCAGCAGCTCTTGTAAAAGCCGGTGGATCGAAGTCGCCGCACGCAAATCCATGCCGCGCACCACTTGCGTCACGCCTTGCGCCGCGTCATCGATCGTGACGGCGAGGTGATAGCTCGAAGGCGCATCGCGGCGCAGCAGGATCACATCGCCCCAAGCGGACGGATCGGCCTCGATGGGGCGCCAGGGTGAGGCGGGCTCGGCCGCGTCATGCTCGCGCCAGGTGAGCGGGCCGGCAATCGCGCTCGCCTCTTCCGTGCGAAGGCGCCAAGCATGCAGCTCGCCGGCGTCGATGCGCTTCGTGGCCTCGTCCGGTTCAAGTTCGCGACAAACCCCCGGGTAGAGGAAGGCGCCGTCGGGATCGCGCGGCCATTTCTCGCCGGTTCGTGCCTCGAGCGCGGCGACGGCGCGGGCGAGCGCCGCGCGCGAGCAGAAGCAGGGGTAGACGAGGCCGCGCCGCTCGAGCGCCTCGAACCGCTCCCGGTGACGCTCGAGATGTTCGCTCTGGCGCCATACAGGCCGCTCGAACCCCACGCCGAGCCATTCGAGATCCTCGAGGATCGCCGCCTCGAATTCTGGGCGGGATCGCGCCGGGTCGATATCCTCGATGCGCAGGAGAAGCCTTCCGCCGCAGGCTCGCGCCGCATCCGCGTTGATGAGCGCCGAGAGCGCGTGGCCAAGATGCAGATAGCCGTTCGGGCTCGGCGCGAAGCGAAACACGGCCGGCGCGGCCGCCTCTCTAGCCACGCGCCTCTCGCAGCGCCTTCGCCTTCTCGACGGCGGCACGCGCGTTCTTCGTGATCTCGGCGAAGCGGCCTTCCCTGATGTCTTCCGCGCGCGCGATCCAGGTGCCGCCGACCGCGATGACGCTTTTGAGCTTCAGCCAATCGCCGAGGTTGTCGAGGCTCACGCCTGCCGTCGGGATGAAGGAGAGGCCAAGATGCGCGAAAGGCGCGGCGATCGCTTCGAGCGCCTTCGGCCCGCCGGCTGCGCCGGCCGGGAAGAATTTCATGATGCGCACGCCTTGCGCCACCGCCGCCGACACATCGCTCGGCGTCATGACGCCCGGTGCGAAGGGAAACTTCGCCTTCGCGGCGGCCTCGACGATGCGTGCGTCAAAGCCCGGCGCAAAGCCAAAGCGGGCGCCGCTGCCTCGCGCCGCTTCGAGCGAGGCAAGGTCGAGCACGGTGCCCGCGCCGGCGAGGAGTTGTGGCCGTTCGGCCGAGAGCTTCGCGAGCACCGGCGCCGCGGCCGGCGTGCGGAAGGTGATCTCGGCAACCGGCAGCCCGCCTTCGAGAAGCGCGTCGGCGAGCGCAATGGCGTCCTCGGCGCTTTCGATGGCGATGACCGGAACGATGCCGATCGCGGCGAGCGTCCGGAACGGGTCCGTCATGCGGGCCTCGGCGTGAGCGCGGGTCACGTCAGAGCTTGCCCGCCGCCTTCAATATGGTTTGAGCGTGGTGCATGCCGGTGTTCGCGGCGGGGACACCGGCATAGATGGCGATTTGCATCAGCGCTTCCTTGACATCATCGAGCGTAAGCGAACCTTGCTCGACGCCGGCGCGCAGATGCAGGCAAAACTCCTCCCAGCGGCTGAGCGAAGCCGTGATGGCGAGCACCAGCAGGCGCCGCGTGCGCTGGTCGAGCCCCGGCCTCGTCCAGATCTCTCCCCAGGCGATGCGCGTGATGAAGTTCTGGAACTCCCCGGTCAGCGCATTGCGCGAGGCAAGCGATTTATCGACCCATTCATCGCCGAGCACCGCGCGCCGCATGACGAGCCCCGCCTCGAAGAGCGTGTCGCGTGCCGTCGAAAGATCCTCGTTGCCCCTGGCGCCGGTAAGGAAGGCGACGACGGCGCCGGCGAAGGCTTCAGGCTGCTCGACCGCCGAAAGGTGAGCGGCATCGAGCATCGCCGATCTTGCGCCCGCGACGGCTGTGGCGATGCGCTCGCCATGTTCCGCCGGCGGCGTCGAGACGTCTTGCGCGCCATTGATCACGAGGAGCGGCACCTTCACGCGCGCGAGCTTATCCTTGATCTTCATTCCGGCGATCGCCATGCAGCAGGCGGCATAACCTTCGGGATCGGTCGCCAGCACGGTCGCCCGCGTGCTGCCGAGGAGCGGCGGATTCCTGTCGCGGAAGGCTTGCGTGAAGAAGCGGCCGAGCACCGCGTCGATCACGGCCTCCATGCCTTTCTGGCGCACCAGGGCCGCACGCTCGCGCATGAGATCGGGCGACATTTGCGCGGAGGTGTTCGCGCCGATGATCTTCTCGACACGTTCGGGATGCTCGATTGCAAGTGCGAGCGCCGTCATGCCGCCCATCGACAGCCCACAGACATGCGCGCGCGCGACGCCCGCCGCGTCGAGCACCGCGAGAGCGTCCTGCGCGAGCATCGACAGCGTGTAATCGCCCTTGGGCGCGTCCGACGCGCCATGGCCGCGCGTGTCCATGCGCAGCACACGGAAATCGCGCATCAGGAGCGGCATCACCGCGTCCCACATGGCGTGATCGGTGCCGAGCGAATTGAGAAGAAGGAGCGGCGGCTTTCCCTCATCTCCATCGGCGCGCCAATAAAGACGCACCTTGTCTTGCATTACGAAAGCCATGAACCTGCTCCTTCACGCATGGTGAGCTCGTGATCTCATCTTACGCGCCGCCGATGGATCGCAAGCGCGTTGTCGATGAAAGCCTCGCTCGCGCCGACATAGGTCGAGGGGTCGAAGATTTGCGTGATGCGCGTTGGCGAAAGCTCCGCCGTGATCGATTTCTCGGCAAGCGCCAGGTCGCGCAATTGGCGGTTCTCCGCCACGGCGCGCCTCGACAGATTTTCCACCGCGTGATGCGCCTCGTTTCGCCCGAGCTTCGGCGCCAGCGCCAGCATCAGACGTTCGGCGAGAACGAGGCCATTCAGGCGCTCGAGATTGCGCCGCATGGCGCCGGCGTCGACCTTGAGGCCGCCGATCGTCTCGGCCATGGCGAAGGTCGCGCCATGGGCCGCCTCGAAGAGCGCGGCGAGGGTCGGCGCCTCGGCCTGCCAACCGCC
>DASZIL010000157.1:0-43013 GCA_035949255.1 Beijerinckiaceae bacterium
GGGAGGTCGCCCCGCGCGAGCGGTCGGAACGAATAGGGTCGCGAGGCGAACGGATGACGCGGCGCGACAAAGCGTGGCTTCAAGTTCCGGCCTCCTTGACGCGGTGCGACGGCATCGGTTCGCGCGGCTTGCGACGGCAAACATCGCGGGCCGCCCATCGGGGCTCGTCGCCTTCCCATCCTTCCATCGAAAGGCCTTCAACGGCTGAACCAAAGCTTTTGATCAGCTTCAGGGACAATTCGTGGTATCGCAACGCGATGCGGATGACCAAACGGGTGGGATGTCTCGCCCTCTGTCTTTGGCTCGTCGGCGCCGCGAGCGGAGCAGGGGGCGCCTTGGCGCAGCAACAAAGCTTCGCCTGCACCAAGCTTTGTTGGGCGCCCGCGAAGGGCAGCGTGACCTGCTCGAAAAAACTCAATACCCAGATTGAATTGACCTCGTACATCTACGCGGTCGAGCACAAGGCCATCGCCAAGGGCAAGGCCATGACATTCTTCGTCGACATGAGAGGTTCGGGCCAAAGCTGCGGGTCGGCGGCGCCGCCAGCAGGATCGCTCTCCGTCGTCGGCTATGTGAATACGCAAAACGTCACCGGCTTCACCATCGGCGGATTGAAGGTCGGCGATACGATCGAGATCGGCGCCACTGGCGTTGCGGAAGGGGAGAAGAATATTCTCTTCTTCCCTGATCCCACCCAACAATAATCGAGGCGCGCTGTCGCTGTTGCGTGCCTTGAATCGGCTGAACGGAAGTCGCTTCGGAAGCGACCCGTCGCGTCTTGTACTGTTTTCGGCGCCACTTTAAAGAGCGTGAGCGCTCCGCTTGCTTTTGCGCATTCGCCCGAGCGGCGGCAAAGGCTTCGCACGCTTTTCGCGACGCGCCCCATCGGCCGTGGCATTGGCCCCAAGGGTTCTGAGCTCGAGGAGCGCGGCACGCACGATGTCGAACGCCGGCTCCTTCGGCTTGTTGCGATGCTCGATGAGGGCAAGCGTGCAGGGAAGCTTCGGCTTGAGGCTTCGGACGATGAGATCAGGCGTGGGTTCGACGACGGCGACGTCGGGCACGATGGACATGCCGAGGTTCGATGCGACAACCCTTTTCATCGCGTCGACGGTGCCGATGTGCATCGGCGTGCGCTGCAAAGGCAGATGCTTCGAGAGCCATTGCGTGACAAGCGCATGGACGGCGCCACGCGGATGCTCGAGCACAAGCGGTTGTCGGGCGACATATTCCGGTGTGACCTCATCGGGTATGTCCGTTTGCCCCGCCGGGAAGATCGCCACCAAGGTCTCCGCCCGCAAGGGCGTGATCCGAAGCCTTGCCGCCTTCACGGGCAAGGTCACCAGCGCGAGGTCGATCGCGTTCTTCATGACGTTTTCGACGCTGTCGCGTGTCGGCATGTTGGTGACGAGAAGATCGATCCCCGGATGATCGCGGCGCAGCTTCTTCAAAATCGGAGGCAGCTCGTAGTTGAGGGCTGTGAGCGTCGTCCCGATATGCACGGAGCCGATCCAGCCGTGGCGGAAGCGGCGCATGGCGGCTTCGGTGCCGTCGCACTCGTGGAAGATGCGGCCGGCGCGCTCCACCAGCTCTGCGCCCGGCGCGGTCGCATAGGCGCGCGTTCCCATGCGCTCGATCAGCCGCACACCGAAGCGGTGCTCGAGCTCCCTGATGTGCAAGCTGACCGCCGGTTGCGTGAGGTTGAGCCGCCGCGCCGCGGCGGAAAAATTGCCGAGCGCCGCGACTTCGATAAGTGTCCGCAGCTGGTCGAGGTTCAGACTGCGCATCTCAAAGTAGACCTTATCAAAGCGATCGGAAGATTAAATTTGGCTCATACGCGCATCGCGTGCAACTTTGGGGTGAAAATCTGGCTTGGGCAGGACGGCGGTAACCTTCATGTTGCCGTCGCTTCGCGACGTCCCTGCCGCTTTCACTTGCGTTCAACATGCGATTCACTCTGAAGCGCGTGCTCGCGCTGCCACCAGGAGGACCACGCGACGAAACGGACGTTGGTGCCCGACGCCGTTCTCGAAAGCGAACTGACCCATGCAAGAATTATCCAAGCGTCAACCCCGCTCTCGCGTGCAGCGCAGGCTCACCGCCATTCTCGCGGCCGATATCGCGGGATACAGCCGTCTCATGGGGGCCGACGAAGAGGGGACGCTGGCTCGGCTGAGGGCGGTCCGTCACGAGCTCGTCAACCCGAAAATCACGCAGCATCATGGTCGGGTCGTCAAAACCACGGGCGATGGCATTCTGGTCGAATTCGCAAGCGTCGTGGATGCTTTGCGCTGTGCCGTCGAAGTCCAGCGGTCCATGACCCAGCGCAATGCCGAGGTGTCGTCGGAAAAACGGATCGATGTCAGGATGGGGATCAATGTCTGCGACATCATATTCGCGGGCACAGACCTCTTCGGGGAAGGCGTCAACGTCGCGGCGCGGCTCGAACGAATGGCCGAGCCGGGTGGCATCTGTATTTCGAGCCGGGCGAAGGAGGACGCCGAAGGCAAGGTTGACATCGGCTTTTCCGATCTCGGCGAGCATGAGCTCAAGAACATCGCAAGGCCGATACGCGTCTACCGGGTGGAAATGGAGGCGCAACCGGTGAAGATGCGCGTGGCCCTCGCCCTTCCCGACAAGCCTTCGCTTGCCGTGCTCCCTTTCCCGAACATGAGCGGCGATCCCGCGCAGGAGTATTTCGCCGACGGGATGGTCGAAGAGATCATCATGGCCCTGTCGCGCGTCCGCTCTTTCTTCGTGATCGCCCGCAACACGAGCTTTACCTACAAGGGCAAGGCCGTGGATGCGAAGCAAATCGGCCATGATCTCGGCGTGCGCTATTTGCTTGCGGGCAGCGTGCGCAAGGCCGGCGACCGCGTGCGCATCACGGCGCAGCTGATCGATGCGACGACGGGCAGCCACATCTGGTCAGACCGATACGACGGCGGCGTCGAGGATATTTTCGATCTTCAAGACCGCATCACCGAGAACATCGTGGGCGCGATCCAACCCTCGCTCCTTCTGGCGGAGATCGAGCGTACCAAGCGCAAAAGGCCGGAGAGCCTCGACGCTTATGAATGCATGCTGCGCGCCTATCCCTATATCTGGGCCTTCGACCCGTCCGCGAACGCGACGGCGCTCGATCATCTGCAAAGGGCGATCGAGATCGAGCCGGATTATCCGCCGGCGCTTGCGCTCGCCGCCTGGTGCCAGGCACGCAAAGTCATCTACAACTGGACGCCGGCGCTCGACGAAGCCAAGGCCGAAGGGCTGCGGCTTGCCAAATTGGCGGGAGACGCGAACAACGGCGATCCGACGGTGCTCACGGCCTTGGGCGCCGCGCATTCCGTGATCGGCGATCTCGAGAGAGCGTCTGCCTTGATCGAGAAGGCCGTCGCGCTCGATCCGAATTCCGCGATGGCGTGGAATCGCAGCGGTTGGGTCAATGCCTTTCTCGATCGACCCGAGATCGCCATCGAGCATTTCGAGCGCGCGATCCGCTTGAGCCCCTTCGACCCGATGAACTTCAACTGCTATTTCGGCATTCGCAACGCGCATTTCGCGGCGGGCCGTTACGAGGAGTCGCTTGCCTGGTGCCGAAAAGGCATGCTCGAACGTCCCGAGCTCCTCTGGCCTCTCCGGTCGATGGCGGCTTGCCTTGCGCTTCTGGGGCGTATCGACGAAGCGCGCGAAGCCGTCCGGCTTCTTCGGGAAGGCCATCCGGACATAACGATCGCGCAGATCATCGCGATCACGCCCCATCGCGGCGATTATGTGCGCCGTTACGCCGAAGGCCTGCGCCTCGCGGGGCTGCCTGAGTGAGCCTGGGATAGACGCAGCCTTCCTCGTTGTTAGCGTCGTCTAAGATGTGACACCCGAAGCGAAAGGCTGCCGCCCGAGATTGACGCTGGGCGAGCGCTTGGCTTAGTTTCGCGCCGACACAGCCGGTCTTTGAGCAAAAAATGAGCGCGATAATCGCCGTCGACCGGATCACCAAGCGCTATGGCGGTTTGACGGTCCTCGATGCTTGTGCCTTCGAGGTGCCGCGCGGCTCGATCACCGGCCTCATTGGCCCGAACGGCGCCGGCAAGACGACGCTCTTCAACATCATCGCCGGCGTGACGCGAGCCGATCACGGCCGCATCCTCCTCGACGGCGCCGATGTGACGGGCAAGAAGCCGCACGAGCTCTTCGGCCTTGGCCTCGCGCGCACCTTCCAGATCCCGAAGGAATGGGCGCGCATGACGGTGCTCGAGAATTTGATGGTCGTGCCGCGCCAGCAGACGGGCGAAGGCGTCGTCGCCGCCTGGTTCGGGGGTGGGCGCGTGCGTCGCGAGGAGATGGCGATCCTTCGCCGAGCCGAGGCGACATTGGAAATCCTCGGGCTCTCGGGACACCGCGCGGCGCTCGCCGGCACGCTTTCGGGCGGGCAGAAGAAGCTCATGGAGCTTGGCCGCACCATGATGGTCGATGCCAAGGTCGTCCTCCTCGACGAGCCGGGCGCGGGCGTCAACCGCACGCTTCTTGGCGACCTCGCCCACCACATCGAGCGCTTGCATCGCGAGCACGGCACGAGCTTCTGCATCATCGAGCACGACATGGATCTCATCGCGCGGCTTTGCGACCCCGTGATCGTGATGGCCGAAGGCCGCGTGCTCGCGCAAGGCAAGATGGCCGAGATCAAGGCCGATGAACGGGTGCGCGAGGCGTATCTCGGCGCTCCGGTATCCGGCATGGCTGCCGCGTGACGAGCCTCCTCGCGGTCGAGGGTTTGAGCGCCGGCTATGGCGACACGGTGATCTTGCACGGCGTCGATATCGAGGCCGAACGAGGCGAGCTTGCGGTCATCATCGGCCCGAACGGCGCCGGCAAATCGACCTTGATCAAGGCGATCTTCGGCATCGTTGCGACGCATGGCGGGCGTGTGCGCTTTGACGGCGCGGACATCACCGGGGCCGCGCCTGAGCGGCTCGTGGCGATGGGCATGGCCTATGTGCCGCAAGAGCGCAATGTCTTTCCGACGCTCACTGTCGCCGAGAATCTGGAGATGGGCGCGTTCAGCGTGCGTGGCCGGCTCGCCCCGCTCATCGAGGCGCAATACGCGCTCTTTCCCGAGCTCGGCCGTCGGCGGCGCCAGCTTGTCGGCGAGATGTCGGGCGGGCAGCGCCAAATGGTCGCGCTCGCCCGCGCCCTCATGACGAAGCCGAAGCTTCTCCTCCTCGATGAGCCCACGGCCGGGCTTTCGCCCAAGGTCATGGCGGAAGTCTTCGGCCACATCCAGGCGATCAACCGTACCGGGATCGGCGTGCTCATGGTGGAGCAGAACGCGCGGCTCGCGCTCGAGATCGCCGATCGCGGCTACGTGCTCGCCGCGGGGCGCAACCGCTTTTCCGGGACCGGCGCCGATCTTCTTGGCAACAGGCAAATGGCGGAGGCGTTTCTGGGTGGGTGAACGGTGGCTAGCAGAGTGAAGAGTGAAGAGTGAAGAGTGAGTCTCACTTTTTCACTTTTCACTTTTCACTCCTCACGAATAACAGAGACGACCCGATGGACCTCATCAACCTCTATCTCATCCCTGGCGTCGTGCTCGGCTGCATCTATGCGCTCGGCGCGGTGGGGTTGTCGCTGATCTACGGCGTGCTGCGCTTCGGGCATTTCGCGCATGGCGACGTCATGACCTTCGGCGCCTATGTCACCCTCTCGGCCGTCGCGCTGCTCGGCCTGTCGCCATTCGCGGCCTTGCCGATCGCCATGCTGGTGACGGCGCTCCTCGCCATTCTCATCGATCGCCTGTTCTACCGCCCGTTCCGCGACAGGCCGACCATCGTCGTGGTGATCGCCTCCTTCGGCGTCGCCCTCATGCTGCGCTCGCTCGTCGAGATCTTCTGGGGCGCGGACGATCGAAGCTACGAGACCGGCATTCGCCGGCCGGTCACGTATTTCGACACGCTCGTGATCGCGCCGCGCCATGTCGCGATCATCATCGCGGCCGTGGCGCTCGTCACGGTCCTGCATGTCTTTCTCACGCGCACGCGCCTCGGCAAGGCGATGCGCGCGGTGAGCGATCAGCCGAGCCTCGCGCGGGTCTGCGGCATCGATCTCGACACGGTCTCGCTCTGGGCCTGGGTATTCGGCGGCGCGCTCGCGGCGGCCGCGGGCGTCTTCCTCGCGACCGACACGCAGCTCAACCCGAACATGGGCTGGAACCTGCTTCTGCCGCTCTTCGCGGCGGCCATTCTCGGCGGCATCGGCAAGCCTTATGGCGCGATCGTCGGCGGCCTCGTCATCGGCCTCGCCGAGGAGCTCTCGAGCTTCCCGCTTTTTTCCGAGCGGCCCTTGGTGCCACCCGACTACAAGACGGGGGTCGCCTTCGCGATCATGGTTGTGATGCTTCTGTGGCGCCCGCAAGGCCTGTTTCGTGGGCGGGTTTTCGAATGAGCGCGCTCTTCGGCTATGGCGAATACGCCGTCTCGCTGCTCACCATCGGTGGCATCTATGCGGTGATGGCGCTCGGCCTCAATCTGCAATGGGGGTATGGCGGGCTTTTCAACGCGGGTGTGAGCGGCTTCTTCGCTGTCGGTGCTTACGCGAGCGCCATATTGACGGCGCCGCCCATGCCCGGCCATTTCGTCGGCTTCGGCCTACCGGTCATCGTCGGCATCGCGAGCGCCATGGTGCTTTCCGCCGCCGTCGGTTGGTTCGTCGGCCGGATTTGCCTCGGCTTGCAAAGCGATTATCTCGCGATGGCGACGATCGGAATCGCCGAGATCTTGCGCCTCATCATCGACAACGAGATCTGGCTCACCAATGGCTCGCGCGGCATCGTCGCGATCCCGCGGCCTTTCGAGGATCTGCCGGGCGTCTGGCGCGATCTTGCTTACCTTGGCCTCGTCGCCGCCGTCGTCGCCGCGCTCTATCTCGCGCTCGAGCGCCTCGCGCGCTCGCCCTGGGGGCGCGTCATGCGCGCGATCCGCGACAACGAGGCGGCGGCCGCCGCTTTCGGCAAGGATGTCGCCTCGTTCCGTCTCCAGGCCTTCGTCCTCGGCTCGATGGCGATGGGCTTGAGCGGGGCGCTCACGGCGCATGCCTTCAAATTCATCGGGCCGGACGCGACCTTGCCGCTCATCACCACCTTCCTCGTCTGGGTGATGCTCATCGCGGGCGGGAGCGCCAATAATCGCGGCGCCATTCTCGGCCCGATCATCATCTGGACCTTGTGGTCGGCGACCGAGCTTCTCACCGGAACGCTCCCGCCCGAATGGCAAATCCGCGGCAGCTATTTGCGCGTCTTCCTCATCGGGCTGCTCTTGCAGGTGGTGCTGCAGCGCTTTCCGCGCGGCCTCCTGCCGGAACGCCCACCGCGCCCGCCGGAGGCCGAGGCGCCTCAAACCGAACGGGCTTGAGACGCGGATTTTTCGGGGAGGCCCGAGAGGTGAAGGCCCGCAACCCGCTCACAGAGGCGGGTAGACCTTCACCTCCTTGAAGGCGCCGTCGACGACCGCCCATTCGCCGATATAGCCCGTGACATCGCCGTTCTTGTCGAAGACATGCGGGCCGGAGGCGCCGATGAAGGCGATCTGCTGGCCGGCCTTGATGGCGTCGACCGCCTTCTTCCATTCGGTGGGCTCGATCTTCGTGCCCTCGGGCCCGGCGATCGCGCGCAGCGCGTCGCGCACCTTGACGCGGTCGGTCGAGCCCGCCTTCTCGAGCGCGAGCGCCGCCATCATCGTCGCGTCGTAGACCTGCTCGACGAAGAGCTTGTTCGTCATGCCGGGCTTTGCCTTCTCGAAGGCTTCGTCGAACTTCTTGTGGGCCGTGGAGTCGGTCGGCGAGGTCGGCGCCGTGCCGAAGAAATTCTTGAGGTTCTCGGCGCCGATCTGCTTGATCATCGTGTCGTCGCGGATGCTTTCGGTGCCGATGAAGGTGTTGAAGAAATTGTTCTCGAGCGCTTGCTTGACGATGGTGAGGCCGCTGTCGCCCGCATAAGCGATGATGACGAGCGCCGGCGCCTTGCTCGCCGCGAGCGTCGCAAGCTCGGCGCGGTAGGAGGGCTTCTTGGTCTCATGGATCTGGTCGGCCGCGATGGTGCCGCCGGCGGCGGTGTACTCCTTGCGGAACACCTCGGCGATGCCGACACCGTAATCATTGTTGGCATAGCTCAGCGCCACGGTCTTGAAACCCTTGTCGAGCACCATTTTGGCGAGCACCTTGCCCTGATAGGTATCGGAAGGTACGATGCGAAACAGCATGTCGTTCTTCGGCATCGTGGTGATCGCCGGCGAGGTGGCGGTCGGCGCGATGAGCGGCACGCCGGCCGCGATGGTGACGCTTCCCGCGGCCGGAATCACCGTGCCGCTGAGCAAGGGGCCGACGATGATCGGAACATTCTCGACCGAGGCGAGCTTGCGCGCCGCATCGACCGCGCCTTGCTCGGTGCCTTGCGTGTCGACGACAACGAGGCGCAGCTTCTTGCCGCCGAGGATGCCGCCATTGGCGTTGACCTCGTCGACCGCGAGCTGCTGGGCCGCGAGCAGCGCGGGCATGAAATTCGCGATCGGCCCGGTAACGTCCATGAGGGCGCCGAGCTTCACCTCTTCCTGCGCGCGGGCGGCGCCCGCAAGGAGCGGCAATGAAATCAGAAGCGCGAGACAGAATGCAAAGCGTCGCGCTTGAGCATGGAGCCGATCGAACACCATCGCGTTTCCTCTTTTGATCTAGTCGGATGACTCTAACGCTAATTTGGAAGGAGTCGAGATGGATTCGGACCTCCGCGCGAGGATCGCGACGCGGCGCTGGAGCGAGACAAAAGCGAGGGGAGGCCCTCGATGATCATCGATTGGCTTCACGCCGGGCCGACGATGCTCGCCTCTTTTCTCGCTTCTTTCGTCGAGTTCGTCGAGGCCTTGACGGTCGTCCTCGCGGTCGGGACGGTGCGCGGCTGGCGCGACGCGCTCGGCGGCAGCGGCGCGGCGCTTCTCGCGCTTCTCGTGATCATCGCGGTGCTCGGCCCGGCGTTGACGCGCATCCCTCTCGAAAGCGTGCAACTCGTCGTCGGCGGCTTGTTGCTCCTTTTCGGCATGCGCTGGCTGCGCAAAGCCATATTGCGGGCGGCCGGCATCATCGCCTTGCATGACGAAGCCGAGGCCTTCTCGAAGGAGACCGAGCAGCTGCGCCGCCTCGGCGTCGTCCACGACGGTTTCGACAAGGTGGCCTTCACGGCGTCGTTCAAGATCACCATGCTCGAGGGCATCGAGGTGGTGTTCATCGTGGTCGCGATCGGGGCGGGTGGCGTTGGCCTTCTCGTGCCGGCAAGCCTCGGCGCGCTCGCGGCGCTCCTTCTCGTCATCGCGCTCGGCCTCCTCGTTCACCGCCCGCTTGCGAGCATCCCCGAGAACACGCTCAAATTCATGGTGGGCGTGTTGCTCTCCGCCTTCGGCACCTTCTGGGTCGGAGAGGGCCTCGGCATCAATTGGCCGGGCGAGGATTGGTCGATCCTCGGCTTGATCGCAGGGTTTCTGGTGGTCGCTTGGATCGCCATCGCGCTTTGCCGTCGCGCGCCGGCCTCGGCCGCGATGACGGCTTCGAGATCGTGAGGAGCGCCGAAATGGCTTGGATGAAAACAGCGCTTACCGAGCTCGTCTCGCTCTTCGTCGAGGACGGGAGCCTCGCGTTCGCGCTCCTCATCTGGCTTGCGCTCGCCGGCCTTCTCGTGTCGCGCTTCGACGGCTTGTCGCCTTGGCAAGGAGCGATCCTCTTCGCGGGGCTCGCCTTGATCCTCATCGAGAATACGTGGCGCCGCGCGCGAGGCGGCCGAACGAAGCGAGGCGGATGAGTGGGTGGCGCCTGGCCTGAAAAGGTACAGCGCTGCGCGTCAAATATGGATCGGATGGCCGAGCGCGCGAAGCGAGGCTTCGAGGAAGGCTTCGCTCCGTGTCGGGTGCGGGTGGATGGTCCCCGCCACATCCTCGAGTCGCGTGCCCATCTCGATCGCGAGGCTGAAGCCGCCGCCCAATTCCGATATGCCGTCGCCCACCCCTTGAATGCCGATGATGAGGTGATTGTCGGCTCTCGCAACCACGCGGATGAAGCCTGCCTCCTTCCCCATCGTCAGGGCACGCCCGCTCGCCTGAAACGGGAAGACGCCGACCTTCGTCTCGATGCCGGCTTCCTTGGCCTCCTCGGGGGAAAGGCCAGCCGTGACGATCTCGGGATCGGTGAAGCAAATCGCAGGAATGCAAAGCTTGTCCCAGGAGCGCTTCTCGCCCGCGATGATTTCGGCCACCATCTCGCCTTGCGCCGTCGCCCGATGCGCCAGCATCGGTTCGCCCGTCACATCGCCGATGGCATAGACGCCGCGCATGGAGCTGCGGCATTTGTCATCGATGCGAATGAAAGGCCCGTCCCGGTCGAGATCGATCGCCTCGAGGCCGAAGCCTTCGGTCATCGGCTTGCGACCGACCGTCACCAGGATCTTATCGGCCGCGAGCGTCCGCTTGCGCCCGTCGGCGGCCTCGACGATGAGCGCCTCGCCCTTGCCGTTGAGCCCCTTGGCCTTGGCATCGGTCATCACTTCGATGCCGAGCTCGCGCAAGCGCTTGCCGACCGGCCGCGTGAGCTCCGCGTCATATTGCGGCAAGATGCGCGATTGCGCCTCGACCACGGTGACCTTGGCGCCCATCTTGGCGAAGGCGGTTCCGAGCTCGAGCCCGATATAGCCCGCCCCCACGACCACGAGGTTGCGCGGCACTTGCGTCAGCGCCAGCGCCTCGGTCGAAGAGATCACGCGTCCCCCGAAGGGGAGGGAGGGAAGCTCGACAGGGGCCGAACCCGTCGCGATCACGATCTCGCTCGCCCGGATCACCTGAAGCCCGGTCTGCGTCTCCACCTCCACCGTCTTGCCGTCGCGGAATTTTCCCCAGCCTTCGACGATTTTCACCCCCGCTCTCTTCAAGAGCGCCGAGACGCCGCTGGTGAGGCGGCCGACGACACCATCCTTCCAGGCGATCGTGCGCGAAAGCTCGAGCGCCGGCCGGCTCGCGGTGATGCCGAGCGGGTTCTCGCCGGAGGCGTAGTATAAGGCCTTCTCGAATTCGTCGGCGGCGTGAATCAGCGCTTTCGAGGGGATGCAGCCGACGTTGAGGCAAGTGCCGCCAGGCTTCTTCGCCTCGACGAGGACGGTGTCGATGCCGAGATGGCCCGCCCTTATGGCGCAGACATAGCCGCCGGGTCCCGCGCCGAGCACGAGGAGCCTGCAAGAGATGTCTTTCATGGTTCAACTCTCCATGAAGATCAGGGCGGGCGTCTCGAGAAGCGCTTTCAGGCGCTGCACGAAGACCGCGGCATCGAAGCCGTCGATCACGCGATGATCGAAGCTCGAGGAGAGGTTCATCACCTTGCGCGGCACGAAACCCGTGCCGTCCCATTGCGGCCGAATGCTCATCTTGTTGACGCCGAGGATCGCGACCTCCGGATGGTTGATGATGGGCGTCGAGATCACGCCGCCGAGAGCGCCGAGCGAGGTGATGGTGATGGTCGAGCCGGTGAGCTCGTCTCGTTGCGCCGTGCCGGCCCGCGCGGTTTCGGAAAGCCGGGCAAGCTCAGCCGCGCATCCCCAAAGATCGAGCGCTTCCGCATGCCGCACGACCGGCACCATGAGCCCTGAAGGGGTTTGCGTCGCGATGCCGATGTGAACGCCGGCGTGCTGATGCAAGACGCCGGCCGCGTCGTCGAAGAGCGAATTCACCACCGGGTGATCCTCGACGGCGCGCACGAGGGCGCGCATGAGGAAGGGGAGGAGGGTGAGCCTTGGCCGGTTTTCGCGCTTCTCCTTGTTGAGCGAGGCGCGAGTTTCGTCGAGCGCGGTGACATCCACTTCCTCGACATAAGTGATCGCGGGAATATGCGAATGGGCAGCCGCCATTTTCTCGGCGATCTTGCGCCGAAGGCCGACGAGCTTGATTTCCTCAACGCCACTTTTCGCCTGGAGGAACCCAGGCCTCGCGAGGCCTGGTCCTCGCGCGAAAAAGGCGTCGAGATCCTCATGGGTGATGCGTCCCGCCGGACCCGTGCCCGGAATTTGCCGCAGGTCGATCCCCCCCTGTCGCGCTCGCAGGCGCACGGCGGGGGAGGCGAGCGGGCGGGAGCCTTCGGGACGCGGCGCGCCAAAAGCCGTTTGCCGAGCAGGCGCGGCGCGTGGAGGCAGGCGCCTTGCCGCCGGCGATGCGGCTTCCGGCGCTTCTCGCGTCTCGGCGATTTCGGCTGGGGGCTCCGGCGCGGATTTCGCCTTCGGCTTTTCCTCGGCGCCCGCCTTCGCCGGTGCTTTCTTGCGCGCCTCCTCGGCTGGAGCTGTGGGTGCATCCTCGCCCGGCACCTTGAGGCGCACAAGATCGGAACCCACCGCGACCACATCGCCGACGTTGGCGCCGAGCCAGGTGATCTCGCCTTCGACCGGAGAGGGGATCTCCACGGTCGCCTTGTCCGTCATCACCGCTGCGAGCAACGCGTCCTCGCGGACGAGATCGCCGACCTTGACATGCCATTCGACAAGCTCGGCCTCGGCGACACCCTCGCCGACATCGGGCAGGCGGATCACGTGCTCGGCCATTTCACTCTTCCGTCGATCACTCTTCCATCGCTTCAAGGAACGCGCGGCCGACGCGCTCAGGGCCCGGGAAATAATCCCACTCCTGCGCATGCGGGTAGGGCGTGTCCCACCCCGTCACGCGCCGGATGGGCGCCTCGAGCTCGAAGAAGCAATTCTCTTGCACGAGCGCGGAAAGCTCGGCGCCGAAACCGGAAGTGAGCGTAGCCTCATGGATGATCACGCATCGGCCCGTCTTGCGCACCGAGGCGACGATCGTCTCGAGGTCGAGCGGCAAAAGGCTTCGAAGATCGATGATCTCGGCGTCGATGCCGATCTCGACGGCGGCCGCCATGGCGACAAAGACCATGGTGCCATAGGCGAGGACGGTGAGCGCCGCGCCCTCGCGGCGGATGACGGCCTTGCCGAGCGGCACGCGGTAGTGGCCGTCAGGAACCTCACCGAGCTCATGTTTCAACCAGGGGGTGATGGGTCGGTCGTGATGGCCGTCGAACGGGCCGTTATAGAGCCGCTTCGGCTCGAGGAAGATCACGGGATCGGGATCCTCGATGGCAGCGATGAGAAGGCCCTTGGCGTCCTTGGGGTTTGACGGCACGACCGTCTTGAGGCCCGATACATGGGTGAACAGCGCCTCCGGGCTCTGGCTGTGCGTCTGTCCGCCGGAGATGCCCCCGCCCGTCGGCATTCGCACGACGAGCGGGCAGGTGAAATCACCGTTCGAGCGATAGCGTAGCCGCGCGGCCTCAGAGACGATCTGGTCATAGGCCGGATACATGTAATCGGCGAATTGCACCTCGACACAGGGGCGCAAGCCATAGGCCGCCATGCCGATCGCCGCGCCCACGATGCCGAGCTCGCTGATCGGCGCGTCGAAGCAGCGGTTCTTTCCGTATTTCGCCTGCAAGCCCTGGGTGGCGCGAAACACGCCGCCGAAATAGCCCACATCCTCGCCGAACACGACGACGTTCTCGTCGCGCTCCATCATCACGTCCATGCCGTCGCGAATGGCCTCGACCATGGTCTTGCGGGGCATGGCTCACACCCCAGCCTGCTGCCGCTGCCGGCGCAGATGCGGCGGCATCTCGCCGTAGACGCCCTCGAACATGTCGCGCACCGAGGGCTTACCGCCGGCGTGCAATGTGCCATGGCTTTCGGCTTCCTTCTGCGCCGTGACGACCGTGTCGAGGATTTCCGCCTCGGCCTGCTTATGACGGGCCTCGGACCATGCGCCGCGGAAGATCAGGTGGTTCTTCAGCCGGATCACCGGATCGCCGAGCGGCCAGGCATCGGATTCGGTCTTCGGCCGATAGGCGGCCGGATCATCCGAGGTCGAGTGCGCACCGACCCGGTAGGTGACGTATTCGATGAGCGTCGGGCCGAGATTACGGCGCGCCCGCTCGATCGCCCATCGGGCGACGGCGTAAACCGCGAGATAATCATTGCCGTCGACCCGGAGCGCGGGAATGCCAAAGCCGAGGCCACGCGCCGCGAAAGTGCCGGAGCCGCCCCGCGCGATGCCTTGGAAGGTCGAGATGGCCCATTGATTATTGACGATGTTGAGCACCACCGGCGCCTTGTAGGTGGAGGCGAAGACAAGCGCCGCGTGGAAATCGGATTCGGCGGTCGCCCCATCGCCGATCCATCCTGCCGCGATCCTCGTGTCGTGCTTGATGGCCGAAGCCATGGCCCAGCCGACAGCCTGGATGAATTGCGTGGCGAGATTTCCCGAGACCGAGAAGAAGCCGAGCGCTTTCGAGGAGTAGAGAACCGGCATCTGCCGGCCCTTCAGCGGGTCCTTCTCGTTGGAAAAGATCTCGCACATCATGTCTACGAGCGAATAGCCGGCCGCGATCAGGAGGCCCGCTTGCCGATAGGTCGGGAAGTTCATGTCGCCCGGCTCGAGCGCCTTGCGAAAGGCGCAGCTCACGGCTTCCTCGCCCATATGCTGCATGTAGAAGGATGTCTTGCCCTGGCGTTGCGCCATCAGCATGCGCGCATCGAAGGTGCGCAAGGTCATCATATGGCGCAAGCCCTCGAGCAGCTCCTCGTCGGTCAAGAGACCGGCCCAGGGGCCGACGGCCTCGCCCTCCCGGTTGAGCACGCGGATGATCGAGAAGGCGAGGTCGCGGATCGATTCCGGGTCGACATCGATTTCCGGCCGAGGAACCGAGCCGGCGCTTGGAATGTTGACGCTCGAGAAATCGGGCTTGCCGCCAGGCCGAACCGCCGGTTCGGGCACATGCAAGCTCAAGGGCGCATGGTCGTTCATTCGTCTCGGACTCCCGTTTGGCTTCCCCGCTCGAGAAAATCTTGCGACGAGGAATCCTACGCCAAAGCCCTACGCTCGGGAAACGTCATTGGTTCGAGAATCAGGATCAGCTCGCCATGGGCTTGCGCGGCAGGCCGAGCACGCCCGGCACCAATTCGAGGTGCCGCCAGATGAAGACCGCCATGCCCGCGTTCCAAAGGATCAGCGCCAGCGTCGTCGCGATCGCCGCCCCCGTCAACCCGAATTGATGGATCATGATCATGCTGACGAGCGCGTTCACGGCCGTGCTGGCGGTGAGGAGCACCGCCGCGCTGCGCTCATGCCCGGTCATCGTCATCACATGCAGTTGCGAGCCGAGGCTCGCGGCGAACACTTGCCCGATGAGCAGAATGCGCAAGGCTGGCACGCCTGCCTCGTAGCCATGGCCGAACCAGCTCAGGAGAGGATCGGCGAGAAGCGAGAGAACAAGCGCGATAGCCGCCGCGCCGCACAAGGTCCACAAGGCCGATGTGGAGACGAGCACCTGAAGCATCGCCTGGTCCTTGCGCGCGAACAGATGCGAGATGGTCGGCGCGAAAAGGGTGTTGACCGCGGTGCGCGGCAGGGCCGCGAGAAAGGCGATGTTGAAGGCGAGGCCGTAGATGCCGGCGTCCGTCGTGTTTCCGCTCCAGCCGAGCAGCAGGACGCCGGTGCGATTGAGGAGCGATTCGGCGCCCACGATGATCACCAATGGAAGCGCGGTGCGTCGCCAAATCGCGGCGCTATATTCCGCCGTGAGCGTATCGATGATGCGCGGCCGCAGCCGATGCTTGGCAAGACTCGACAGCACGAGGCCAATGGCCGAGCCGGCGAGCGTTGCCGTCATCACCCAGGGCGCGTTGAGCTTCGCGCCGAAGGCGAAGCTGCCCACGGCGACGATGGCAAGCAGCATTCCGTCGCGCACCATGCGGTCTGGTGCAAGCGCCGAGACCACGCCGCCGAAAGCGCGCACCGCCGAGGATCTGATCCACAAAAGGGCCCAGACCGGCACGAGGAAAAAGCCGACAAGAAACGTGTTCCTGAGCGCCGATGACATGCCGGGCGCAAGAAGCACCACGAGCATACCAAGCGCGATGACGCCGGCGCTCACCGCCATGGCGCGCCGCTCCGCGTATTGGATCACACCCTTGAGGAGGGCGTAGGCGGGCTCGGCGCGATAAGCGGGCACGAAGCGCAAGAGCGCGACGTCGAAGCCGAGGGCGGAGAAATAGGCGAGCACCACCATCCAGGCGAAGACGTAGGTGTAGATGCCGAAGGTATCCGCGCCGACTAGGCGCGCGATCAGAAGCTGCGAGCAATAGGTGAGCCCGGCACCGATCACGAAGATGCCGAAGGCGGCGACACCGCCGCGCTTCACCCGCTCGATCGACGGGTCGCCTGACGCTCCCTCAGCCACGCTGATATTCCTTCGAGCCGCCTATTGGCGACGCTTCGCTGATCGTCATGACGCCACCGCTCTCAAGGGCTCGGCTTGAAATCTCGCCGCGAGCCGCTCCTCGATGCGCGCGGCGCCTTCCTCGAGCGAATGGCGATCGAGCGAATTGACACGGATCACCGTCTCGCCTCGCTTCTCGAGAAGAGCCTGCAATCGATCGATGATCCCGATGAGCTTGAGGTTGCGCTCGAGATCGAGCTCGAAGAGCCGCTCGGCAAGCCCTTGCGCGCTTTGCCGCGTTTGCAAGCGCGCTTCGAGAATGTCACGCGGCGCATCGAGCCGGATGAGAAGATCGGCTTTCGGCGCGCGATCGAGGAGTTGCGAGACGAGCGTTTCATCCTCGTTTTCGCCAAGCAGCATGAGCGAGCTTATCGCTTGGACGAAGCCTTGATCGAAAATCATGAGGCGCTCGCTTGCCGAGGCGCCATTCCAGGAGCTCGACAGGCGCGTCAGATATTGGCTCAAGCGAAACGACCAGAGCCTGCTCACTGGCGGCAGCATCCTCACGAGATCAGTGGCCGAGTTGCCCTCGTTCGAGACGACCGAGGGCCGGTGCAAGAGCTCGAGCATCTCGACGAGAGGCCGACGCAAGCGCTCGAAGACGGCGGTTCGTGGGCCGCCTCCTTCCTTCCTTGCCTCTGACGCGAGGTGCGGCGCCTGCTCGGCCGGCCGAACGCTCATCGTGAGCTCCACCGCATGGCCGTGCTCTCGCAAGCGCTCCGCCAGGCACTTGGCGAAAGTGGTCTTGCCGACGCCCGGAGGGCCGAAGAGCTCGATGATCATGCCGGACCCCGCCGCAAATGCTCAGAGTTGCCGCCAGATTTCGCGCTTGATTTTGCCGATCACCACCGACAAGGGCTGTTCCGCGTCCACGCACGCGACGCGAGCACCGGGAAAGGCAAGGCGTTCCATCGAGGCGACGCGGTCGCGGATCACCTCGAGGTCCATGTTCGGCTCGCGCCTTTTCGCGGTCGGCGGAGAGACCATGAGCTTGATGACGAGATCGGGCGGGAGGCGGCGCGAGACGGCGTAAGCGCGCGCCTCGAGACGCCGCAGGAAGGCCGGCACCCGAGGCAAGCGGGTGAGGAGCGGACCGTCGTTGAAGCCGAGGATTTCGTCTTGCGGGTAGCGATCGGAGAGCACGACGAGGCCGCGATTGGCGGCGCGGCGCGCGGATAAAAGCTTGATTCGCTTCTCGCGGGCGACCGCCATGGCCCATCCGGTGAGGAGCAAGGCGTAGAGGAGGCCCGGAGGGCGAGATGAGACCTTGCCGTGGGAAGATCCTTTCGGCTTGGTCTTGAACGAGCGCTGAAGCATCGGCATCACGAGCTTCAGCGGCCACAAGAGGAGGGAAGGCCGCCCATCGCCGGTGCCGAAATAAATCGGCATGGTGTCGATCTCGGCGCCGAGCCAGCTCCGCATGGTGGAAACGGCGGTGCTTTTGCCGCTGCCGTCGACGCCGATCATTGCCACCACGCATCCGCCTCCCGGCGCACGCCGGTTCCATGGCCGCGGCCAATGGAGGAGGCGCTGGTTCAAGCCGCCGGCGAGCCAAAGCGCGACACGGCCAAGGCTCCTCAAGCGATACTCGAACCGGTTGTAGCTGCGCTGCCCGGCGAAGTGCGTCTCGACCCGCCTTCGCAAAGCCGCCGGAATTTTGAAACCGCCGCCACCGTAAAACGTCTCGACGATCCGGTCGGCGAGGTCCTCCCCGTCCGGCCCTTCGCCGATGAGCTTGGCGGCACGCTCGCGCAAGGCTTCCCCATCCACCTGCGGGATGAGCGCTTCGCGATCGAGCACGAATTTCTCTCGAGTCGCGTCCCAATGACGCAGCGTCACAGGGTCCGTTCGCCGAAGCTCGAGGCAGGCGCGCACCACCGACAAAAGCGCTTCGCTCGCCGGGTCGAGAATGAGGATCGGCAAGCTCGGATGGCGCGTGGCGCACGCGAGAAGCTGGTCTTCCCAAGGGATCCGATAATTCTTGAGAAGCCGTTCGCCGGTGACGAGGCGGAAATGCAGGTGCACATGCACGAGCTTGCCGCTCGGCTCGTCAAACCCGAGGAAGCTCGCGAGCGCGGGATGGTCGCGCCCGCCCATCGAGGGAAAGAGCTTGAGCCCGCGCTGCAGGAGCAGCGCCTCGACGCGGTGCTGGTCTTGCCTTGCGACGAGAAGGTCGAGGTCGCCTTCGCCGGCGAGCACGAGATGCACGCGTCGGCTGCTCTTCCAATAGCAATAGGCGATGCCTTGACGGTGAAGATCATTGAGGACCTCCAGCAGCAGAGGCAGGATATTCTCGCCCGCCCTGGCGCGGGAGATCGCATCGACCTCGTTGGCAAGATCCATCTTCGTCATGCTTCCGGCACCTTGGCCTTGCGCGGCTCGTCCTCGGCAGTGACAGTGACGGCAGGTTTTGGCAACGACAATTTTGGACGCCAATACCCGGCGGAATTGGAGTAATACTTTTCGTATTTGACAAAGTGCTCGCCCACGTCGCCGTAACGGTAACGGGCGTGTTCCTTGAGGTCGACTTGGGTGAGCACCGTGCTCGGTTGCACGCGGTTCTCGTCGAGGCAGCCGCTGCTGCGCAACACGTTGACGGCGTTCTGGGCCGTCTCGCGCCGCGTGCTTCCCCATTTGACGACGAAGAGCACCTTGTCCGCCATGGCGGCGAGGAGGCGCGATTCGGTGACGCCCAGGAGCGGCGGCCCGTCGACGATCACGCAGTCATAGCTTTCGCGAAGCTGATGCAAAAGCCGTGACAATTGATCGCCCGCGAACAGCGTGACGGGATCGACAGGGCAGCGCGTCATCGGCAGATAATCGAGGCCGAGATGCGGCACGCGCTGAATGACGTCGGCCGGCGGAAGATCGTGAAGCAAGAGATCGACGACGCCGCGCTTCGCCCGGGTGCGCAGTGCGCGCTGCACCGTCGGGTGGCGGAAGTCGAGATCGACGAGGAGGACGCGCCTGCGGATCTGCGCGATATAGACCGCGAGGCTGACGGCTAGTGTCGTCTTCCCTTCGCTCGGCACGCTCGAGCTCGTCAGGATGATCTTCGAGGCTTCGTGCGGGGTCGTCAGGCGCAAGCCCGCGACGACAGAGCGAATAGCTTCGGTGTAGGCCGAATAAGGATGCCTCAGGAGATATTTATGCGGTCGAATCCTGCCCGTGCGTGAAAGTTGCGAGACGAGGCCAAGGCAGGGAAGTCCGAGCGCCTCGACGACTTCCTGCTCGCTGCGCAACCCGCGATCAAGCCGTTCCGCGGCGACGGCCAAAAAGCACCCGCCCATCGAAAACAGCACGAAGGCCGGGAAGATGAACAGAAGCGGGCTCGGCGAGCTCGGCCGATCCGGAGGCGAGGCGAGCGACAGGATGCGCACATCCGATCCCACGATCTCCTGCTGATAGCGAAGCTCTTTCTGGCGCCGCACGAGGTTGGTGTAGAGCTGGTCGCGCGCCGATCCTTCGCGTTCGAGCTCGCGCAGGCGGATTTCGGCCTCGCGCTCATCGCCCGAATTGTTTGGCGGCGCTGCGAGACGTTGCTGCATGGCCTTCTGCACGGCCGCGCCCGCCTGCTCCACCTCTTTCTTAAGCTCGGCGATGCGGTCGTCGAGGCGGGCCAGCTCCCGATTCGTGACCTCGCGCTTCTGCTCGCTTTGCCCATCGACGAAGAGCTGGACGATGCGGTTGGCGATTGCCGCCGCCGTCGTCGGGTCCGTCGAGGTGTAGCTCACGCCGATGACGCGAGAGGTTCGCTCCTGGCTCACCCTCAAATAGCGCTCGAGATCATCGAGCGTCGGTGGCGCGACGCGCTTGCCCGCGGGAATGGCAGGCTTATCGGCCGCGTCGGCGGACAAAACGGCGTTCCGTTCCGCGGTATCGGCCGTCGACGCATCAGGATCGGTGCCGGGCTTTCGCGACGACAGGGCCAGCGATTGTGGGTTCTTCGCGAGGCTGTCGACCACGCGCTGAAGATTGTCGCGCGAGGTGAGCATCGTCACTTGCGTGTCGATCGCCGCCTCGTCCGCGAGAGGCGCTGCCGCTGTCTGCCCATTCACCTGGCCGGCTTGCGGCTCGACGACGATTTGCGCTTTCGCCGTGTATTTGGGCGGGATCAAGAGGCCGACCGCGCCCGCGAGGCAGGTGCCGAGCGCGGCGACCCCGAGGACGAGCCCGAGCCGCCGATACAAGATGCCCAGGAGCTGCCGGAAGGGCGGATCGGCAACCTGCTGGGGCGGATTCACGCGCACCGGGCTCGCGGCTTCGGCTTCCCTCGGCCGAGAGGGGACGGAGAAATCGGGCTCTTCCGTCGGGTCGAAATTTTCTGGAGCGAATTTCATGAGTCAACCTTCGAAACGGGAAGAGGTGTGCACGGCACCGAGCCCGTCCATGGCGAGACGTTCGGCAGATCCCGGAAGATGCGTGAATTTGTCAGCCATAGGCGCGAGATTCCCTCATCGGTTGAACAGGCGATCTGGCGGGGCCGGAAGGCGCGATGTCCTCGCCGGTCGAGCGCAAGGGCAGCGGCTGGCTGCCGAGGCCGTCGAGCCAGGCCTGGACCATGAGCACGGCCCAGAGTTCGCTCGCGCGGTCGCGACGGCCGCTCAGATGCTCCTGCCAGCAGCCCTCCACTCGTTCCGCGTCGAAGAAGCCGGTGTCCTGGATTTTCGACCGGTCGAGCAGGTCTTGGGCCCAATCGCGCAATGGGCCGGTGAGCCACGCGCCGATCGGCACGTTGAAGCCCTGCTTCGGTCGCTCGAAGAGCGGCTCGGGGAGGTAGCGGCGCAAGACTTGCCGCAGCAGCCATTTGCCCTCCCCGTTGCGAACTTTCACGGACGTCGGCAGCCTCCAGGCAAATTCGACGACGCGATGGTCGAGAAACGGGCAGCGGCCTTCGAGGCTTGCCGCCATGGTGGCGCGATCGAGCTTCACCAGGATGTCGCCGGGAAGATATCCCGTCATGTCGCGGTAAATGAGGCGGCCGACGGCATCGGGTAGCGAAGGCACGTCATCGGTCTCGTCACCCGCGACGTTGCGACCAAGCGAGCGCCCTGGCGAATGCGCGCTCGTGCTGATCAGCCGCTCGTAAAGCTCGCCTTCGTCTGACACGTCGAGCACGCGAGCGATCTTCTGGAGGCTTTCGCTTTTCAGCATTCGCCGCAGCCCGGCAGGAAGCGGGAGGCTTTCGAGAAGCCCGTCCATGGTTTGCGCTCCGACGAGCGTGAGAGCGCGACCCGCCAAGCGGCGCGCCGTCGCCGGGACACGGAAAGCAGGCGCGAGACGCGACAGCATGAAATGGCGCGCGTAACCGCCGAAGCATTCATCACCGCCGTCGCCGGAAAGTGCGACGGTCACGTGCTGGCGCGCGAGGCGCGACAGCAGCAAGGTCGGAATCTGCGATTCATCGGCGAAAGGCTCATCCCAGATACGCGGCAGTTCCGGGATGACGGCAAGCGCCTTGTCGGGGGTCAGGTTGAATTCCGTGTGCTCGGTGCCGAGGTGGCGCGCCACCTTCGCGGCGTGACGAGCTTCGTCGTAGTGGCTTTCGCAAAAGCCAATCGTGAAGGTGCGCACGGGACGCGAGGACTGAGCCTGCATCAAGGCGACGACCACGGAAGAATCGATCCCGCCCGACAAGAAGGCCCCAAGCGGCACATCGGCGACCATCCGTTGCCGGACGACGCGCCGCAAAAGCTCATCGAGCTCGGTCTCGAGATCGCGCGGATCCAATTCGAGTTGCCGACGTTGGCCGAGCTCGGCGACTTCGGCGAGCGACCACCAGCGCTGCGCTCGCTGCCGCAGGCGCTCCGCGCTCGTCGCGCCGAGCTCATCGGCCCGCAAGGAAAGCATGGTGCCGGGAGGCAGCTTGAACACGCCTTCGAAGATGCAATGATCATCGGCAGCCCAGCCGCGTCGCAGCACCATGGCGAGCGTGCGCGCGTCGATGCGCGGTGCAAAGCCGGGGAAGGCCCGGAACGCCTTGAGCTCCGAGGCGAAGAGCAGGGCTCCGTCGGTGAGCGCGACATAGAGCGGCTTCTTCCCCATGCGGTCACGGATGAGATGGAGGACGCGATCCTCGCGGTCCCAAAGACCGATGGCGAACATGCCGGCAAGGCGCGTGAGAGAGGCTTCGATGCCGTATCTCTCGAACGCCTCGAGCATCACCTCGCTGTCGCTATGGCCGCGAAAGCGGTGGCCTTGATCCTCGAGCTCCTTCCTGAGCTCGGCGAAATTATAGATCTCGCCATTGTAGGTCATGACCAGCCGCTCGCTCGCCGAGAACATCGGCTGGCGACCGGCCTCCGACAGATCGACGATCGCGAGACGGCGATGGCCGAAGGCGAGGCCCGCCTCGCGGTCCATCCAGACGCTGCCGCTATCGGGGCCGCGATGATGCAGGGCGTCCGCCATCCTTTCGACGGCGGCAAGCCGGCGTGGGTTGGCGCCTTCGGGGAAAAGCAGGATGCCGACGATGCCGCACATGTCATGAGCTCCGTTCACGCATCGAGGCAGGTTTTGCCGCTTCGAACCCCGCGACGAGGCAAAGTGAGATCGCGAACCAGAAAAGCGGCTGACGGACGATCAGATGGAAAATGGCGAAGACGCCAAGCCCGAAGAGCAAGGTGCTCAAGCCGGCCAGCCTCGTTCTGAAGGTCACGAGAAAGGTCGAGACCGAAAGCCAGACGAAGCTCATCACCGCAAGCAAGCCGCCCTGCGTGAACAGGTCGAGGATCGTGTCATGCGCTTCGAAATTCGGCGCGGCATTGGCTTCGGGATGCTCGATATTCTTGGGCGCGCTCTCATTGACGCGGGCGGCGACGAGGATCGCGGGTATCTGAAGATGCGGCCCCGGTCCAAGGCCGAGCATCCCCGATTCGAGCCCGCGCGATACGGCATCGCTCCACGCGTTCAGGCGAAGGTTCGCTTCATTCGCGGTGTCCTTGCCGTTATCCTTCGACAACTCCTTGGCAAAGCCCTCCGCTTGTGTTGCGAGCGAGTAGCCGAGCGGAGCGGCCGAAAGCAGGAAGATCGGAAGGCCGACGACGGCGATCCAGGCGGTGGCTGAACGCAAGGTGAGCACCGGTCCGAGCGAAACGAGCCAGGCTCGGAATTTGAATAAGAGGAAGACGGGGATGGCGGTCACAAGGACGAGGCTGAAGGTATCGCTTTTCGAGAGCCGACCCACGATGACCGACAAGGCGCCGCAGATGAGGGCGCAGCTTCTCGCGCCTACCCCCGTCGCGGTCTCGCCGAGATGGAGCGTCAAAAGCGCGTGCGCCGCGCAAAAGAGCGCGAGCTGGTTCGGATTCTCCGACCAGCCCCGCATCCGGTCCCAATACCAGGGGTCGGCGCCCAGGAAATTGATGAGGCCGGCCGCGTTGGCGAGCTGCAGTGCGAGCGTCACGGCGCCGAGGATCGCGACGAGCCAGGCGGTTCGCTCCAATCGCTGCCGGGCGCCGGGCTCGACGACGCTCAAGAGGCTCATCGCGCCGAGGAACGGATAGGCAAGCGCGTCGTGAAGAAAGAGCGATGAATCGTGACGATCACCGATCGCGAACCCGGTCAAGGTGCCAATGCATTGGGCCGCGGCGAAGACGCTCCAAAAAATCAAGAGTCGCGAGAGGGCGGGCGTGAGCGGCGGGCCGAGACGCACGGCTTCGCGGGCGACCATTACGAACACCCAGAGCGCGAGGCAGATTTCGCCGGGGCCGATCCCGCTGGCGAGCCTGAGCTGTGAACTCGTCGACAGCACGAGCCCAAGCGCGAGGAGCGCGTCCAGCGCCATCGGGGTGCCTTCGATCTCCAAGCTCTGTTGCCCGGCCGGCATCATTGCGTCCCCAAGACCCGGTAACCATCGCTCTCCCGGTCGGTGCCGAGCTGTGCCGCCGCCCGTTGAAGGGAAGCGAGCTTGGAGCCGTCTCGCTCTGCCAAGGCGACTTGGGCGGGTGAGGCCAGAAGATCCTCATAGACCTTGGCGTAACGCTCGACCGTGAGATCGAGACCGAACTCCTGCCTTACCCCTTGCGCGGCGCGTGCGCTCATGGTCGCCGCCGCCTCACGGTCGTGCAAAAGGTCGATGATCCTTCGTGCGAGAAGACGAGGCGAGCGCGGAGGAACCAGAAAGCCGCTTGTGCCGTCCTCGACGACGTCGGAACAGCCGGGCATCCTCGTTGCCACGATCGGCAAGCCGGCAAGCGCGGCTTCGAGAAGGGCACGCGGCACGCCTTCGCGATATTCGGTCGGGAAGGCAAAGACGTCGGCGATCTGAAGAAGAGAGGGTATGTCGGAGCGAGGGCCGAGCGCGGTCACGTAAGCCGCGTGGCGGTCGATCTCGGCCTGCGAGATCGCCAGAGGCCCTTCGCTCTGCCGCGGGCCGACGAGGAGAAAGCGCACGCCCGGCCGCGCCTCGTGAACCAAAGCTGCCGCCTCGAGCAGCGTCGCAATGCCCTTCTGCCGGGTCAGGCGCGTCACGGTGATCACGACCTCGCTGTCACCGAGCCCCAGCGCATGGCGCAGCTCTGCCCGCGAAGGGCCTGAAAGCCTGGCGCGCGTGAATTTATCGACATCGATCCCCGAGCCGGGGATCAGCCGTCGCGTGCCCTTCCCGAGCAACCGATGCCGCTCGAAGAACGCCATGTCCTCGCGGTTCTGGAAGAGGGTCGCTGCCGTCGACCGCGCGGCGAGCCGATGGAGGTTGCGGTAGACCGGAGACAGCGCCAAGGCCTTGAACGAACGCGATGAATAAATCCAGCCAAGCCCGTTGATGGTGCGCACGACATGCGTGGCACGCGCCCTTCTCGCCGCCAGGGGCACGAGGAGATTAGGCTTGGTGTCGAAGCTCTGGACCAGCTCGGGTCGCAGTTCGGCGAAAAGCTTCGACAACGATCCGAGCGCCGTCCAATCGGCAAACGGATTCACGAACCGGTCGAAGCGGAACGGAAAATAGGGGAGGCCGGCCTGGGAGAACGGCGCGGCCTCCCCGCTCCCCGCCGCGGACACGCGAAAGCCTCTCTGGCGAAGCGCGAGCAGGAAGGGAATGCGGAGGCTATGATCTTCTCCGCCGACGCAGAGCACATGGGCGGTCAAGAGAGCCGCCTCGCCTTCGCCCGCGGCCGCGACTCGCCGTTGGCGAGGGCGATCGATGCCATGGTCAAAGCGGAGCAACCATGGCAGATGATCCAGGCCCGTTCGGCCATGATACTCTCCTCAACACTGGTCTGTAAGTGAGGCGAAGTTCTTTAATGATTGGCGCCGGCGCAATTTCTTCGCCTTGCACGCAAGAAGAATCTCGTCTTTTCATTTCTACGTCAAATAACCATCCTAATCGGCGAATGGCTAATAAGCACTACCACTGACAAGGCCTCGAAGACGGCTCCCATATTCAGGATTACTCAGAAGGAATTAGGGCAACAGGCAGGGTCGAAAATTTTGCTTTGAAAACCCCGTGGAGCCTGCAAGGCCGCAGATTTTGCGAATAAATGGCTCCGGCGCGCCGTGGAACCATCAATCACCGCAAGGATTGTCGAAGGCGTGGCAATGATCCTGCCACCATCCCCCCGCGGTGGAGCTTATTTTGTGAATCTGGCCCCACTTCACGCAAACGTGATATTATTTGACAAATGCCCCGGAAAAGAGCAACTTTGCCAATTGCGCTAGCCAAACCCGGATGCCCCAAGTGTTCCATGGGCATGAAAGGAAGCGGCAATTTAATTCGAAGAATAAACACGGCTAGAAAACTAACGATACTTGCCGTGTTAGATGTTCAACAGGTGTAGGCTAGGTAATACGGTTGGGGACTGTTCGGACCTCCACGATTTCGGAGTTCTGAACTGCCAATTTTCCTTCAGAGGTAAGCAGGGGAGGCGAGTATGGACCGATGTTCATTCGCAACGGTCCTGGTGGGGTCGTGCGCATTGTTTCGCGAGGGTCTCGCACGGATCTTGAGCGCGGCGGAATTCCGCATCGCGTCTGCGACTTCGCACGTGCACGATGTGGCGCCGGGCTCGCTGCCGCAAGATCAACCGATCTTGCTGATCATCGATGTGGGCACCGATCAAGCCGCGACGATCAAGGATATTCGCCTGTTCAAAGGGCAATATCCGACGGCGCGCGTGGCGCTCGTCGCCAATCATGATCAGCTGAGCGACAGCAATATCGTCGCAGCATTTCGCGCGGGCGCGGACGCGTATTTCCTGAAGCCGAGCTGCGACACCTTCATCAAATCGCTCGAGCTCGTCATCCTCGGGGAGACGATTCTTCCCTTCGAGGTGCTCTCCTATATCCTGCACCACTATACCGAGGTTCAGCCCTTTCCCGAGACGGCCGCGCCAGTGGCCGCCAATGGCGTCGAGCCGGGTCACACGGGGATCGCATCCGCGGAAGCCGACACCAAATACGCGCCGCGGTTGTCGGTTCGGGAAAAATGCATCTTGCGCTGCCTGATCGAGGGCGATTCGAACAAGGCCATCGCTCGTAAGAACGACATCGCCGAAGCCACGGTGAAGGTCCATGTGAAGGCGATCCTGCGCAAGATCAGGGTGAGCAATCGCACGCAAGCCGCCATCTGGGCCATGAATAACGATTCTTTCATCGGCGGCATGAGCACGGACGCGGCGCTCGCGGTGACGAGGGCAGCCGAGCCTTCACTTTATCGAGGCTCGATGCCGGCTGCTTCGGAGATGATCGGCGTTGAGGCCATTGCCGGGAGCCAAATGCGCCAACCTGCAGGGGCGAATGGGGCGAGCCATGTGCATCGGCCTCGCACCGCCGCGAGAGCGGGTTGGGCGGCACGCTGAAGCCATCCCGATCGGATAGGCTCGCGCGCCGCAAGGGCGTGAGCCCTTGTGAACTCTTCGGCTCGGCCGAGAATGAAGTCGGGTGAACGCGTGATGAGTACGCCGCGGCGGCGTTTCGGCCTTTCGATGGCCGGTTTTATCCTATCGCTGGCAACGGTGCTTGCGGGCGTTGCGGCCGGTTACCGAAGCTCGGCCGACGACAGGCTGGCTTCGGCCCCTGTCCTCGCCACCCCGCCCATGCCGGAACCCTCGTACCTCGAGCCCGCGACCGATCCCGCCTTAGGCACGCCCTTCACGCGGGTCACCGATCCGGGGCGGCAATTGGCGCCAGGCCTTGTTTGCGGGCGAGCCTATTGCACGCATCGCTACTCGAGCTCACAAGCCTGGAACGCCGATCAAAGCCTGCTGGTGATCGTGAACGGCTGTTCCGGTCTCTGCTTTCTCGACGGGCACAGCTATAAGCCGCTCTTCCACCGGGACATACCGAACGAATGCGAGTGGCATCCGACCGATCCGAAGCTGATGATCTGCGTCAGCGGCAACGAAATCTATCTTTGGGCGCCGGTCTCCGATGTGAAGACAGAAGTCTTCCTCTCCAGCGACTATAAGGAGCTCCAGTTCGGACCCTATAAGGGAAATCCTTCCCAAGACGGTGACCGCCTGGTCGTTCGTGCCCGGAACCGTGCAGGCGCGCGCGTCGCCTTCGCTTACGACATTTCAGCGAAGGCCAAGCATCCCGACATCGATCTCTCAAAACTGGTGGGCGAGAACGGATATTGCGGCATTTCCCCCTCCGGCAGATATATTTTCTGCTGGCAAGTGATGCCGGACGAGACCAATCAGGCCTATGTCTTCACCGTGGACGGGGTTGAGCTTCAGCATTGGTCCGAGAACCACCGGCCAGGCCATGGGGACATGGTCGTCGATACCGATGGGGAAGATGTCTACGTGGGGATCAGCAAGGATGATCCGGACAGATACCACATCATCAAGCGTCGGCTGAGGGACGGCGTGGCCACCGATCTTGCGCCCTTCGGCGAAGGCCAGCACGCCTCGCTTCGCAATATCGGTCGCCCCGGCTGGGTGTTCGTGACCTATACCGGCACTGAAGCCGAGCTCCACAAGAATCCGGGCTGGAGCCCGTTCTACCAGGAGGTCGTCGCGCTGCGCATCGACGGCTCCGGCGAGATCAGGCGAATCGTCCAGACCCGCGACGTGAAGAATGATTATTGGAGCGAGGCTCACGCGTCTCCCTCGCCGGACGGCTCACAAGTGATATGGTCCAGCAATTGGGGGAAGGCCGGCGGCCCCGTGGCCGATTACGTGGCGCGCGTCGCCTGGCCCGAAGAGGAGCCGAGGAAAGCCGCAATCGTGCGCTAAGGTATGATCGGCGAAAGTAGAAGCTGAATCCTGAGAAGATCATGCCGGTTCATTCGAGAGGAAGACGGCTGAGCGACTGAAAGCCCTCACGTGTCAAGCGAGCCTTACAGGATCGTCATGTCATTCAAACGGAAATTAGCCTTGGCCAAGCTCTTGCGCGTCAAATGGCTCGTGCCGGCAGCCATGTTTTTTCTCTCGGTTCTTCCGGCGAGCGCCGCCTATAAGCTGGAAGTCGGCGACGTCCTCGAAATTTCGGTGGCCAGAGTGCCTGAGCTGCAGCACCGCGTTCCGGTGCAGCTCGACGGCACCATCTCCTTTCCCGCGCTCGGCACCATCATGGCGGCGGGCTTGTCGCCCTTGGAGGTGCAGGCGAAGATCCAGGCGACTCTCGCGACGAGGGTCTTCCGGGTCAGGATGCCCGACGGTCGCGAGGACGCGATCATCATCGAACCCAATGACGTGACCGCGACCGTTGTCGAATACAGGCCGATCTATGTGAATGGAGACGTGTCGAAGCCCGGAGAGCACCCCTACCGTCCGCAAATGACGGTGCGCCAGGCTGTTGCCTTGTCCGGCGGCTATGACGTCTTGCACGCGACCATCAACAACCCGTATCTCGAAGTTGCGGATTTGCGCAGCGAGTACGAATCGCTGTGGGCGGAGGTCGCCAAGTCCGAGATGCAGGTGGCGCGCTTGCGGGCGGAACTCAACAGCAACCAGAATCTCGATCAGAGCGCGGTCGCCGATTCGCCGCTTCCGCGTTCCACGATCGCCGAGATCGTGAGATTGGAGAGCGAGGAGCTGAAGACGCGTCTTGCGGATTACGAGCGCGAGAAGGCGTATTTGCAGCGCAGCGTCGATCAGACGGCCGCCGAGATCGGCGTGCTTTCCGAGCAGGAGAGCAAGGAGGAGCAAGGCACGGAGGCCGACGCCGACGAGCTGAAAAGGGCGACCGATCTCTACAGCAGAGGAACCTTGACGAGCACGCGCGTTACGGATGCGCGCCGCGCCGTGCTCTTGTCGTCCACGCGCAAGCTGCAGATCACGGCGCAGTTGATGCAGGTGCGCAAGCAGCAGGATGATTTCGCCAGGCAGCTTCAACGGTTGGACGATGAACGCAAGATCAAGCTTCTTCAGGAATTGCAGGACGCCAATGTGAAGCTCGCGCAAACACGCGCGAAGCTCTCGGGCGTGCGCGAGAAGCTCGAATACTCGGCGCAAGTGCGATCGCAGCTTACTCGCGCGACCTCCGGCAGCCCGCAGATCACGGTTATACGCAAGGGCGAGAAGGGTTGGGACAGAGCTTCCGCCAACGAGGATTTCGAGTTGCAACCGGGCGATGTGATCGAGATCGCCCTGCGTTTCGATCAGGCCGACGCCCCGATCACGCGCCTCGGCAAGAATGGGGACAAGGCTTCTTCGCCGTAGTCACGCCGTCTTGCGCGGATGCCGAACGCCGCCCTGCTCTCTCGCCGTGAGCGTGGCTTTGCTGGATCTTCGTCCACGGCGTCAGAAGTAGCCTTCGCGCTTCTTGCGCTCCATCGAGCTTTGGTCGTCATGATCGATGGCGCGACCTTGCCGCTCGGAGAGCGTTGAGCCCTGCGTCTCCTTGATCACCTCATCGAGCGTCGTGGCGCTCGACCGGATGGCACCGGTGAGAGGATAACAACCGAGCGTGCGAAAGCGGACGAGCTCCATCCTCGCTCGCTCATCGGGACGCAACGGCAATCTCTCGTCATCCACCATGATCAGCATGCCTTCGCGCTCGACGATGGGGCGGGGCTTTGCGAAATAAAGCGAGACCACCTCGATGTTCTCGGCCCGGATGTAGCGCCACACATCGAGCTCGGTCCAATTGGAAAGCGGGAAGACCCGCATCGTTTCTCCCGGATTGACGCGCGTGTTGAAGAGACGCCAAAGCTCGGGGCGCTGGCTGCGAGGATCCCAGCCATGGTTCGCCGTGCGATAAGAGAAGATGCGCTCCTTGGCGCGACTCCTCTCCTCGTCGCGCCGGGCGCCGCCGATCGCCGCGTCGAATCTTCCTTCATCGAGCGCCTGGCGCAGCGCCTCGGTCTTCATCACATGGGTGTGCAGGCTTGAGCCGGAGGCGATCGGTGAAATGCCGCGTTCGACGCCGGATGCGTTCACGTGAACGAGGAGCTTCAGGCCAAGCCGGCTCGCCGTCGCATCGCGAAAGGCGATCATCTCCCGGAACTTCCACATCGTGTCGACATGAAGCAGCGGAAAGGGCGGCTTGCCGGGCGCGAAGGCCTTGAGCGCCAAGTGCAGGAGCACGCTCGAATCCTTGCCGATGGAATAGAGCATGACGGGATTTCGGAATTCGGCCGCGACTTCGCGCAAGATGAAAATCGTCTCGGCCTCCAGCTCTCGCAAATGTCGGTCAGGCGTCATTCGCCTATATTCCCTTGATTGGGCTTTGCTCTCACGTGGCGATGATGCCGCGGCGCTTAAGCTCAGCGATCACGCGCTCGGCAAGCTCGCCCGCGCTGCCGCTCTCGCTGTGGAGCACCAATTCGGGAGCCGAGGGCGGCTCATAAATCTGGTCGATGCCGGTAAAATTCCGGATTTCTCCGGCAAGCGCACGCCGATAGAGGCCCTTGGGATCGCGCGCGATGCAAACCTCGAGCGGAGCGTCGACAAACACTTCGAGGAACTCGCCTTCCCCGACCATCTCGCGCACCAGGCGCCTCTCGGCCGCGAATGGCGAGATGAAAGCGCAAAGTACGATGAGACCGCCCTCGAGCATCAGTCTCGCGACCTCTCCGACGCGGCGGATGTTCTCGACGCGATCGACGTCGGTGAAGCCGAGGTCCTTGTTCAGCCGGCCTCGGACATTGTCGCCGTCGAGGAGCAGTGTGTGTACGCCCATGGCGTTCAAGCGTGCTTCGAGCGCATTGGCGATCGTCGATTTCCCTGCCCCCGAAAGCCCGGTGAACCAGACGAGCGCGGGAGAATGTCCCTTCAGACGAATGCGATCGGCCTTGCTCACGCTTAGCGCTTGCGGCCGGACCGTATCCGAACGGTTGAGCCCGTGCAGGATCATGCCGGCCGCCACCGTCGCGTTGCTCGAGCGATCGATCAGGATGAAGGCCCCCGTGGTGCGGTTCTCCGAATAGAGATCGAAGACGATCGGATGCGAAACCGCGATATTGCACAGGCCGATTTCGTTCATCTCCAAGGTGCGCGCGGCCGTGCGACCGAGCGTCTCGACATCGATGCGGTGCTTGATCTCGGTGATCGAGGCGCCGACGCTGCGCGTCGCGAGCTTGAGCAGATAGGCGCGGCCGGGAAGAAGATGCTCCTCGCCCATCCAGATGAGGTGCGCGGTGAATTGCGAGCCGATCTGGGGCGGGTTGAGCGGGGAGCTCAGCACATCGCCTCGCGAGATGTCGGTCTCGTCGCTGAGCGTCAAGGTGACGGCATCGCCGCTGAGCGCCTCATCGAGCTCCTCGTCACCGAGCAGGATTCGCTCGACGCGGCTCGATCGAAGCGACGGAGCCACGGTGATTTCATCGCCCTTGCGCAGACGGCCTGAAGCGATCATTCCGCAATAGCCGCGAAAATTCGCGTGCGGACGGCTGACCATTTGCACCGGCATGCGAAAGGTCGAAGCCGAGGTGGCGTCATTCACCTCGACGCTTTCGAGAAATTCAAGAAGGAATGGGCCTTCGTACCAAGGTGTTCGTTCGCTGCGCGCCGAGACATTGTCGCCATGGCGCGCCGAAATCGGGATGGTCGTGAGCGACTTGAATCCCAAGGGCTCGGCGAGCCCGCGAAAGGCGTCGCGAATGCGCCCGAAGACATTCTCGTCGAAATCGACGAGGTCGATCTTGTTCACCGCGAGCACGACTTGGCGGATGCCGAGAAGAGACACGATATGGGCGTGGCGACAGGTCTGCGCGGTCAAGCCTTTGCGCGCGTCGACCAGAAGCACGGCGAGCTCGGCGTTCGAGGCGCCCGTCACCATATTGCGTGTGTATTGCTCATGGCCTGGCGTGTCCGCGACCATGAAGGAGCGCTTTCGGGTCGCAAAATAACGATAGGCGACGTCGATGGTGATGCCTTGCTCGCGCTCCGCCTCGAGCCCGTCGACGAGCAAGGAATAATCGATCTCCTCGTCGGGCCGGTATTTGCGGCTGTCGCGCGTGAGCGCCGCCATCTGGTCATCGAGCACCAGCTTCTGCTCGAAGAGCAACCGCCCGATGAGGGTCGATTTGCCGTCATCGACGGATCCGCAAGTGAGGAAACGCAGCCGGTCCCTTCGCTCGGTTTCCGATCTCGATCCTTCCGTCATGCCGGCGCGGGTTCCTGCAACATCACGAGCTTCTTCAAATTCGAGGGCCACGGTCATTGCCTTCAGAAAGCTTTATCGCTTCGCGTGCGATCGGCAAGAATGGGAACTCTCATTGCGGTTAATGTTCTCGCTTGCGCTTGCCCGCTGTCGGGCGTGCCGGGGGCGATTGCCATCTCCCGTCAACTCGAGGCCGCGGCCGCTTTGCGGATCGCGCTCGATGTCGAGTAACCCTTCTCAAGCGGCACGAGCGCCACCCGGCCACCATGAGCTTCGACGATATCACGGCCGACGACGTCCTCGACCGCGTAATCGGCGCCCTTCACCAGCACGTGCGGGCGTATCGCTTCGATGACGCGCAGCGGGGTGTCTTCGGGAAAGATCACCACGAGATCGACAGGCGCGATCGAGGCCATGACGACGGCGCGCGCCGCCTCGTTCTGGACCGGCCGGCCGGGACCCTTGAGACGCTTGATCGACTCGTCGGAATTCATGGCAACGATGAGCTTGTCGCCCATGGCCTTTGCCTTTTGCAGGAGGGTGGTATGGCCGGGATGTAAGAGGTCGAAACAGCCGTTCGTCAGGACCACACGCTGGTCCTGAAGGCGCCAGGAGCGCGCGATGCCCGCGGCGGTTTCAAGGTCCACGATCTTGGCGTCATGGGCGAGAACGGCCGAGGCATTGATGGCGCGCCTCAGTTCCGCGGCCTCGACGGCGGCCGTGCCGATCTTGCCGACGGCGACACCCGCCGCGAGATTGGCGATTTGCGCGGCTTTCTCGATGGGAGCGCCGGTCGAGAGCGCGAGCGCGAGCGCGGCGACGACCGTATCTCCCGCGCCCGACACATCATAGACCTGACGGACCTCGGTCGGCAGATGGACGATAAGGCCGGCCCCCTGGGCGTCACCCAGCACGGTCATCCCTCGCGCGCCGCGCGTGATCACGACGGCCGAACATCCGGTCATCGCGGCGATGGCGCGCGCCGCCCGCGCGGCGCCCTCGTCGTTTTCACAATCGATGCCGGTCGCTTGAGAAGCCTCGAGCGCGTTGGGCGTGATCGCCGTCGTTCCGGCGTAACGGCGAAGGTCGCGCGCCTTCGGATCGACGACGACGATCGCGCCGGAAAGCCGCGCCGCGCTCAACGCCGCCGCGATCGATTCCTCCGTCAAGACGCCCTTTGCGTAATCGCTGAGAATGAGCGCATTCGCCTCTCCGGTTGCCGCCTCGATCCTTCGCCGCAAATCTTGCGACACGGCGGGAGCGACGGATTCCGAGGCTTCCTCGTCTACCCGAAGGAGCTGCTGGCCTTGCGCAACGAAGCGGGTCTTCAGCGTCGTTCGCCGGCTCGCATCGACGGCAAACGAAGCGGTCAGACCGGCTTCGCGGGACGCTGCGGCGACGAGCGCCGCCCCGGTCGTGTCCTCGCCGATGACGCCGATCAGGGTCGCATGCCCGCCCATACGCGAGACGTTGCGCGCGACATTCCCGGCGCCGCCGAGGGCTTGGTCGTCGTGTCGAAAACGGAAAATCGGGATCGGCGCCTCCGGCGAAACCCGCTGGACATCGCCGAAAACGAAGCGGTCGAGCATGACGTCACCGAGCACGACGACACGCACGCTCACAAAGGCGGATATGATCTCATGCTCGACCGACAAGGCGCTAATGCCCTTCTGCTGAAGCCGGGGCCGTGATTTGATCCATTTTCAGCGCCCGCTCAAGCGAAAGGCACAATACATGCCCGATGAGGCCGTGCATCTCCTGAATGCGCGCCGTCGTCCGTGAGGGCACAGCGATCAACGGATCGGCGATCTCGGCCATCGGGCTCGCGTGGCCGCCGGTCATTCCCGCGGCGATAAGCCCGTGCGCCCGCGCCGTCTTGAGAGCGGCAAGAATATTAGGGCTTCGGCCGGAAGCGGAAATCGCGAAGGCAATGTCGCCCGGTCGGCCGAGCGCTTCGATCTGTCGCGAAAATATGCGCTCGAAGCCAAGGTCATTGCCGCCGGCCGTGAGGATGCTCGAATCGGCGCTCAACGCGATCGCGGCAATCGCCGGACGGTCCTGCCTGTAACGCACGACGAGTTCGCCAGCCAAATGCTGCGCATCGGCGGCGCTCCCACCATTGCCGAAAAAGAGGATTTTGCCGCCCCCCGCGATGCAGCTCACCCAGGCATCGAGCATCCGGAGAAAGGCCCCGCGTGTCGCGTCCCGCGTCGCCTCGACGAGCGCGAGATGCTCGGCGAATTCCCTCTCGAAAAGCTCCGCTTCGGCACGCGCCGTCATCCTCACCTCCACCTCACTCTCACTCACCGGTATGATAGGGGAGCTCCGTCCACCGAATATAGGACGAGAAATGAGGCGTCGAGGCAGAAGAGTTCACCGCAAGGTGGCCTTAACCCTAATTGCGTCAAAAAGGGGCGTTCCGTTCGGTGTTATTCCCCAGGGCCGAGCTCGGACAAGGCTTTGGCGACGTCCCGCATGACGCCACTCCAGTCGCCGGCGGATCGTTGCCGGAACAATCTTGCGCTCGGGTACCAGGGGCTGTCGGCGCGCTCGAGCAGCCAGCGCCAATCGGGCGCCAGGGGCAGGAGGATCCAGACCGGTTTGCCCATGGCGGCCGCAAGATGCGCGATGGCCGTATCGACGGTGACGACGATATCAAGCAAGTCGATGATGCTCATCGTGTCGAGAAAATCGTCGACTTCCGCTCCGAGATTGAACAAGGGCGCGCGCCCGTAATATTCGGCGATCGCCTTCTGCCCCTCCCCCTTCTGCAAGGAGAGAAGGGCAACGCCCTCGAGCGCCGCGATCGGGCCGAATTCGCCAAGCCGCATCGAACGGTTGAGATCATTGTTGTGCGTGGGCCTGCCGGCCCAGGCAATCCCGACGCGACGAAAACCCGAAGGCATGAGGTCATCGAGCCGCGCCCGCCAGGTGGCGGTTCGACGGGGCTCGGCATGAAGATAGGCAAGCTCGCGCGGAATTGTATCAAGCCTTGTGCCGAAGACGCGCGGCAGGCTCGACAACGCGGAGTAGGCGGCAAATTGCGGGCATTCCTCCCAACGATCAACGAGATCAACCTCGGAGTTGACCTGTCGGATTATTGGATGAAGCAGGGGGTCGGCCACAACGACGACGTGCGGGCAACGCTCGATAACCTTTGGGATATAGCGGCAGAATTGGATCGAATCGCCCAATCCCTGGTCGGCGATGAGGAGCAATTTAGCCTCATGCAGCGGGGCGCCATCCCATTGCGGCTGTTCGGTCGGCGGCATGAGGGGCGGGGCGCCCGCGATCTTGAAACGCCATTCATATTCCTCCCAGCCGTGCGCGAATTCGCCCCGCAACAAGAGGGCCTCGGCTAATTGGAAGTGAGGCCCGGCCGCGCCGGGATCGAGCGTCAGCGCGCGTCTGGCGCAGGCGATGCTTTCATCGAGCTCGAGGCGCCGATAATGCACGACGGCGAGATTGTGGAGGGTCTGGAGATCGTCCCCGTCGCCCTCGAGCGCCTCGCGGCCGATCCGCAAGGCTTCGTCATAGCGGCCAAGACGCTCATAGATCGGGCACAGGCTGCGCCTGAAATTGATCGCTTCCGGCGACAGCTCGATGGCGCGCTCGACCATTTCGGCCGCGGCTTGATGATGGCCGGCACGAAAGAGCACGACCCCTTTTTGATGGAGGGCCAAGGGCGAGTTGGGAACCGCGGAAATGATGTGGTCGAGCAATCTTTCAGCTTCCGGCAGACGCCCGCCTTCGAGGAACTCATTGGCGATTTTCAAAAGCTCATCGAGCGGCACCGGCACGCGCGGCATCGCGGGGGCGGCAGGCTGCGATGCGGGGGAAGGGGGCATGCTCATGGGGGCCGCCGCGGAAGACTTCGGCTTCATCAACGCATCGATGCTGTTCCCCGGTTCCGCAAGCTTGCGCTCGTCACGCTCGCGGCCATGCGGGCGCTGGTTGAGCGTGTCGGTGGTTTCCGGGGCGAAAGGGGGATGTGGCAGGCTCGACTTGGGAAGTTGCGCAGGGGCCGCTTCGCGCATGGGAAGCGCCGTCTCCAGCCAGTTTTCGAGAAGCGGCGCGTTCTCGCGATGGAGGCGCTCTTGCCGCGGCGCGGTGGGGGCCTGTCGCCTCATCTTTCGCGCAGGACCTCCTGCTTGTAGCGCAGGAGCGGTGAGAGCAGATAGCTGATGATCCGGCGCGAGCCCGTCTTGATCTCGACGGTGACCGACATTCCGGCCTCGAGTTGCGCGGTCCTGCCCTCGACCTGCATCTGCGTGCGATCGAGGGCGACGCGCGCCGCATAGGCAGGCCCGGTCTGCTTGGTCTCGTCCGGGGTGCTTTGCGTCGACTCCTTGTCACGCGAATTCTCGGCATTCTTCTCGCCGCTCACGGCATCTCGTGACACGCTCAGAACATGCCCATGCAGCAGTCCGTAACGGGTGAAATTGAAGGTATCCACCTTGATCTCGGCCTCCTGGCCAGGCGAAACGAAACCGATATCGCGGTTCGACACCATCGCTTCGATCTCGAGATTGGCATCGAGCGGCACGACGACGGCGAGCGCCTGGGCGGGGGTGACCACGCCGCCGACCGTATGCACGGCGAGCTGCTGGACGACGCCGTCCACCGGCGCGGTGAGGAGCTGCAGGCCCGCCTTACGCTCGGCCTTGATCGCGTCCTGGGAGAGTCCCGCGACTTTTTGCTCCGCCTTGGCGAGGTCGTCGGACAAGGCCCGTTGATATTCGGCGTCGGTTTTCGCGCGTGTCTCCTTCAGCACCGACACGGCGACATCGACCTCATGGCGCCGGCTCTTTTGCACGAGGAGCTCGTTTTGCTGGCCGATGAGATCTTGCAACTCGTTGAGATAAGCGATCTTCGATCCGAGATCGCGGTCGAAGAGGTTCTTGCGCATGTTCGTCCGCTCCTGGAGCGGCGGAATGATCGCTTGGAGCTTCGCCATCGTGGCGGTGATCGTCTCGGCTTCGGCCTCTTTCTGCGCAAGCTCGCGATCGATCTCGCCAAGCTTCGCGTTGTGCTCGTTCGTCTGGGTGAGAAGAAAGCGCCGATAAGTCTCGACCAGGGCCGGGGAGGCATCCGGCGGGGGCACGAAATCATTGAGGGGGTTTGCGTTGCCGGCGAGCGCTGCCTTCAGCCGCGCGACGTCAAGCCTCGCGGCGGTGAGGTCGCTTTTCACATGCTCGACCTCCGCGGCGTTGATCGTGGGGTCGAGCTCGATCAAGACATCGCCTGCTTTCACCGTATCGCCGTCGCGCACGTGAATTGAACGCACCACCCCGGTCTCGAAGGGCTGGATCAGCTTGGTGCGATCATTCGGAATGATGCGGCCCGGCGCGCTCGCCACGATATCGACCATGCCGATCGAGGCCCAGGCGAGCGCGATGCAGAAGAAGGCGATGATGGTCGCGAGGATGGCGCGCCCGAGCGGGGAGGGCGGTGTCTCGACCACCTCGAGGGCGGCCGGGAGGAAGGCCGTCTCATAGTCGCGCCGCCGCGCCGGCCTCTCCGGAAACTTGATGATGTTCCTAGCGGTTGTCATTGATCCCCGCTTGCAGGAAGTGCAGGTTGGCATAGCGGCCGTTCGAGCGGATGAGGTCGTCATGCGTGCCGTCTTCCACGATGCGTCCGCGATCGATCGCGATGATCCGATCGGCGCGCCGCACCATCGAGAGACGGTGGGCGACGATGAACACCGTGCGCCGCTCGGCCATTCGCCGCATATTGTCCTGGATGACCCTTTCGCTGTCGTAGTCCAGCGCGCTCGTCGCCTCGTCGAAGATCAGGATGCGTGGGTCGGTGACGAGCGCGCGCGCGATGGCGATGCGCTGGCGCTGGCCGCCGGAAAGATTGCTGCCGCGCTCGCCGATGATCGTGTCGTAGCCTTCCTGCAGCTCCAGGATGAAGTCGTGGGCGCCGGCGAGCTCCGCCGCCCTGATGACGTTCTCGATCGACATCGCCGGATCGGCGAGCGCGATGTTGTCGCGAACCGAGCGGTTGAAGAGCACGTCCTCCTGCAACACCACGCCGATCTGCCGGCGCAGCCAGGCGGCGTCGATCATCGCCAGATCGACGCCGTCGACGAGAACTCTTCCCGTCTCGGGCACGTAGAGGCGCTGCATGAGCTTGGCGATCGTGCTCTTGCCGGAGCCTGACGAGCCGACGAGACCGACGACCTGTCCGGCCTTTATCTCGAAGCTCACATCGCGCAAGATCTCGGGCCCGTCGATGCGGTAGCGAAAGCCCACATGCTCGAAGGTCACGTCGCCGCGAATCGGCGGAAGCGCGGCGCGGCCCGACGACATCGTCGGCTCCGGGCGTGCGTTGAGAATGTCGCCCAGCCGATCGACGGAGATGCGCGCCTGGTGAAAATCCTGCCACATCTGCGCAAGGCGCAGCACGGGCGCGCTCACGCGGCTCGCGAGCATGTTGAATGCGACGAGCTCTCCGACCGTGAGATTGCCCTCGATCACGAGCTTCGCGCCGAAGAAAAGGACGACGGCGGTCACGACCTTGCTGACGAGCTGAATGGACTGGCTCGCGATGTTGCCAAGGCTCAGCACGCGGAAGCTCGCGGCCACATAGGCGGCGAGCTGCTCTTCCCAGCGGCGATGCATCTGCGGCTCGACCGCGAGCGCCTTCAGCGTCTCGACGCCGGTGATGCTCTCGACGAGGAAGGCCTGGTTTTCCGCGCCGCGCCGGAATTTCTCGTCGAGCCTCCTGCGGAAGAGCGGCGTCGCGCCCGCCGAAATCCCGATATAGAAGGGAAATGCGCCAACGACGATCAAGGTGAGCCAAGGCGAGTAGGCGAGCATGACGCCAAGGAAAACGATCGTGAAGAGGAGATCGATGACGAGCGTCAGCGCCGAGCTCGTCAGGAAATTGCGGATGTTTTCGAGCTCGCGGACCCGTGCGACGGAATCACCGACCCGCCGCGCCTGAAAATAGCTGAGCGGTAGCGACAGCAAATGACGGAACAGTCGCGCGCCTAGCTCGACATCGATGCGGTTCGTGGTGTGAGCGAAAAGATAGGTGCGCAGCGCGCCGAGAATCGCCTCGAAGACGGCGATCGCCACAAGCCCGACGATCAGGACCTCGAGGGTGCTCAAGCCCCGATGCACGAGCACCTTGTCGATGACCACCTGGAAGAACAAGGGGCTCAAGAGCGCGAAGAGCTGCAGGAACAGCGAGGCCGCGAGCACCTCGCCGAGAAGGCTTCGGTATTTGTGAACGGCGCCCAGGAACCAGGTGATGTCGAAACGCCGCGAAAGATCCGAAAGCGAGGCGCGGCGTGCCATCAAGACGATGCCGCCGTTCCACAACGCCTCGAATTCGGTGCGTGACAGCACTTCCGGACGCGGCCTCGAGGTGCGCTGAACCAGGACTTGATCGTCGCTCACCTTGCCGAGAATGAGGAAGCCGCCGTCAGCGAGCGCCGCGATGGCGGGCAGCGGCGTGCGCGCGAGCCGGTGCCATTTGGTCTTGAAGGCGCGCGCCTTGAGCCCGAGCTCCCTGGCGCAACGGAGCATTTCCGTCACGCCGATGCTCACCGAGCCGCAGCGGTGGGAGATCTGGCCGGCATCGGCGGCGACGCCATGAAGCTGAAGCAGCATGACGAGCGCGGTGAGGCCCGGATCCTTCTCGATCGTCATGACGACGCGCTCCGCTCATGCCGCAAGCGGCACGCCGCCTCATCCGAGGCGGGCGCCCCCCTTGAGAGCCTGGGCATCGAGGCGCGCATTCCTCGGGCTCAATGATGCGGCTTGGACAAGGATCCGAAATCCTCGCCCGCACCTGTCATCAGGGAAGAAGCGACGATGTGCGCCGCGCCAGCGCCTTGCGAGTGGAAGCCCGCGGCGATGAATTGATCGAACAAGGCGGCGAGCTGGATCGGGCCGGGAGTGGTCGCAGAGTTGCTCGGCGAGGTCGATGAGGTCGTCGCGGGAGGATCGGTGACCTTCAAGGTCTTGGAGGCGGAGGTCGCCGTCTCCCCGGAGGTGACGTCGCTTGCGGTTACGGTCAAATTCGCGACCGGATGACCCGTGCCCGTGTAATGTGACGTCAAGGTGAGGCCGGTGATCGGCTTCCCTGCCGCGGAAGCGCTCTCGGTGATCGTGTAGGTGTAGGAGAGGGTCAAGAGATTGAATTGCCGCGAGACCGTGTCTCCCGCCGGCGCCGTGATCGTCTCGTAGCTCGGCAGGCCGCTGATCGTCACCGAGACCCTATCGTCGGAATCCACGGGCGTCGCGGTGATCCCGAGCGCCACGGAGCCGCCGGCCGTCACATTCAACGCGGTGTTCGCGATCGTCAGGATAGGCGGCTCCGGTGTTTTCTCTTCATCGACGGTCAGGGCCTTGCTCGCTTGCGGCGCCGGGTTGCCCGCAAGGTCCGAAACATTGGCGGTGACCGTGTAGCTGCCGTCGGCAAGTGCGGTCGCTTGCGCCGAGGTCACATTCACCGACCAGGCATTGTTCTGGTCGGTGGTGGTGTAGCTATCCACCACGGCTTGTGCGCTGTTGAGGATGGCGACCGTTACGCTCCGGCCATTCTCGGCCCCGATCGTGGTGCCGCCGATCGCAAAGCCCGAGGCGGCGTTGCTCTTCGTGACGACATTGTTGCTCGCGATCGTATTGATGGCGATCGTTGGCGGCGTCGTGTCGATCTGCAAGGTGCCGGCGGGGTTGTAATTGGTGGCGCCTGAGACATTGGCGTTGTTCGAAGAGGCGTCCTCGATGGATCCGCCATTGAGGTTGAGCGACGATACGATAAGGTCGGCGGTGTTCTGGCCGACCGCCACCGTGTAGTTGAAGGTCAAGGCGCCTGTGCCGGAGCCGCTGGCGTAGCTCGCGCTTCCTCCGTCGTTGAGAGCAAGCAACGGTGAGCCCGTCACATTCACCGCCTCGCTGAAGCTGACCGTCAGGGTCACCGTCTTGCCGGCGTCGAGATCGCCATTGCCATTGGTGATGCCTGGCCCCGAGGTCGTGATCGAGCTCACCATGGGCGCAGGCGTGCCGGTTGTCGTGACGAAGGTGCCGCTCGCGCCATCGCTCGCGGCCTGGAAGCTCGTGCCGCCAAGAGTCGAAGTCTGGAACGCGAGATCCGCGGTCTGGCTGCCGTTCGAGACCTGCAGCACACCGGTCGAGGCGTTATAGCTGAACGTCGTGCCCGTCGAGGAAAAGTTCTTCAGGTCGATCTTGTCGCCGCTGCCGAAATTCTGAAGCTGCGTGCCCGCGTAGGACGCGCTGCCGACATTGCTGCCGAAGGAGGCGACATTGTCGACGACCAATTCGCTGGTGCCGAGGAAATTGATTCTTGTGCCGGCGCCGGTCGCGGCCGCCACCTCGAGCGTGCTGCCCGTTTGAAGCTGGAAGAGCCCGCTGCTCGAAGGATCGAGCGCGGTTGTCGCATCGAGCGAGCCCGTGATGCTCAGCGTGCCGTTGTCGACGATGCTCGGCGCGGTGTTGGCGCCGCCGAGCGTCCAAACGCCGCCGGCGTCAGCCACCAGCGTCTGGAAATTGTTGAAGATGCCGGTGCCGATCCCGCTGATCGTACCGGTGCCGCTCGCAAGCTCGAGCGTGTTCGTGCTGCCGCTCACCGCGATCTTGCCGGTGAACACCGCACCGGGGTCGACGATGAGCCGGTTGGTGCCGCTGCCCGCAAAATCGATCGCGTAAGAGCCACCCGAGATCGTGCCGGCATTGGTCACCGTGCTCGCGCCGCCGGTGATGAAGACGCCGAACGAGCTGCCCGAAAGCGTGGCGCCCGCCTGGTTGGTGATGCTTCCCCCACCCTCGATGTCGGCGGCGGCCCCGCTCGTCGCAGTGATCAGGCCGGCGTTCACGAGCGTCGCGGCCGCCAATTGGGAAAACACACCCACGCTCTGGCCCGTGATCGAGCCGGAGGCGTTGTTGGTCAGGCTGCCGCCGGCCTCGAGACCGACGCCATGCGTGCCGGAAATGCCGCCGCTGTTCGACACGGTGCCCAGGGTGCCGGTGGAGAACACACCGAAGCTGCCGCCCGTGATCGCGCCGCCCGAATTATTCGTGACGCTGCCCCCGCTCCCGAGGTCGATGCCGGCGCTGCTCGATCCGGTGCCCGTAATGTTGCCGCTGTTGGTGATCGTGCCGGACGATCCCGACTCGATGTAGACGCCGTTGCTGCCGCCAGTG
>DASZIL010000158.1:0-38595 GCA_035949255.1 Beijerinckiaceae bacterium
ATTCGCCGGCCATGGCGAGCATGTCCTTGCCATGCACCTTAGTCTGGATGTCGGCGCGACGCAGGATGGTGTTCACCGCCTGCTCGATGAAATCCGGCTGGCCTTCCTCGACGATGAGGATCGCCTTCTTGCCGGCGCAGAATTTGACGAACTCGGCATCGACCAACGGATAGGTCACGTTGAGCACGTAGGTCGGCACTTTCGCCTTGCCGAAAGCGTCAGCGAGGCCGAGCACCTCGAGGCCTCGCAAGGCCGTGTTGTACATGCCGCCTTGCATGACGATGCCGATATCGGCGGCTTCCCCGTCGAAGAACTCGTTGAGCTCGTTCTCGGCGATGTATTTCACTGCCGCCGGCCAGCGCTTCTCGATCTTCTCCTTCTCATGCATGTAGGTGCCGGGCGGCATGGCGATCCGTGTCACGTCGCGCACCGGGCTCTCGATCGCGTTCTTCAAGGTGAAGGAGGGCCGCACATTGTCCTTCGTCGTGAAGCGGCCGTAGACATGGCAAGCCCGGATGCGCACCTCCAGCATGACGGGCGTGTTCGAGGCTTCCGAAAGCTCGAACCCCTTCTCCACCATGCGCACGATGGTCGGCAAATTCGGCCGCGGATCGAGGAGCCAGATTTGCGACTTCATGGCGAAGGGGTGGCTCCTCTCCTGCATGATCGAGGAGCCCTCGCCATAATCCTCGCCGATGATGATCATGGCGCCGCCCTTGACGCCGCCAGAGGTGAGGTTCGCGAGCGCGTCCGAGGCCACATTGGTGCCGACCGGCGCCTTGAAGGTGACGGCGCCACGCAACGGATAATTCACCGAAGCCGCGAGCGTCGCCGCCGCCGTCGCTTCCGAAGCGCTGTTCTCGAAATGCACGCCGAGATCCTCGAGGATGTCATTCGCATCGGCGAGCACGTCCATGAGATGCGAGATCGGGGCGCCCTGATAGCCCGCCACATAGGACACGCCCGATTCGAGGAGCGCCTTGGTGATGGCCAGGATGCCCTCGCCGCGAAACTCCTCGCCCGCGCCAAGACGCAGCTTTTTCACTTCCTCGGCAAACGATCGCTCGGCCATATTCGAACCTCGAAAACCACGACCTTCAGGGGGCGAGCGCGCGACCGGCGCACCCGACGCCATCATCTTAGAGCATACCGAGGTGATTTGGGAATCGCGCTGAGGCCTCCCGTGCAATTCAATTCGGTGACAGCTTAGAATTTCCCCATTTTCGACAGGGTCATCCACGTTTTGAAATTAATGGGGTAATTATAAGCTGTCACCGAATTAAAAACCCGCGCCGCTATTCGCCGGCTGGCGCCACCGTGAGATCCTGCAAGCCGGCGGCATCGAAGGCGCGACGGACCGTGCCGTCGGCCTTGGCCTTCTCGATGAAGCGCGTCACATAGGCGAGCGCCGCGGGCCTGTTTTTCGGCACCGACATCGCAACCCCCGTCACCTGGAACGCGCCGACGAGAACCCGCGAGCCCGGCAAGGTTTTTTGCAAGGCGGGCATGGCGTCACGGCTGAGCGCGAGCGCCTGCGCGGTTCCGGCCTGCATCATCGCCATGGCGTCCGCGACCGATTTCAACGGCGCGATCTTCGCGTGTTTCAGCGTGCGACCCGCGGCCCGAATGGTGGTCGAGCCCGCGATGCCGGCGACCGTCACCTCGGGCCGGTCCACCTGCTCCGGCGTCGTGATGCCCGAGGCGGCGGTGACGAGATAGGTGCTCTCGATGATGAAATAGGGTGGGCTGAAATCGACGCGCTGCTTGCGCTCCTCATCGACCGGGGTGAAGCCGATATCGATCCTTCCGGCCGTCGAGGCATCGGTCAATTCGCCCGTGGTCGCCGCGACGTAAAGCTCGACCTCGACGCCGAGCGAGCGCGCCAGCGCCTTGGCAAGGTCGAGGCCGACGCCCTCGACTTGACCTAAAGCGTCCTTGGTTACGAACACCGGGGTCTTCGCCGGCGCGTAAGCGATGCCGGCCCTCAGCTTTCCGGTGGGGATCAGTTCCTTCATCACATCATCCTCCGCCGCCGTCGCGGCGCTTATCGACAAGGACAGCAAAAGCCCGAACAAGGTCAGGATTTTCAACAGAGCTTCTCCCTCGGTCGCGAGCCGTTCTTCAAGGCGATTTTTCGAAGCGATTTTCGTTGACGCCCTCTCGCAAGCTCATACGATCAGGCTGCGGCGGGCTCGCCTCTTTACCTTTCGCCGCGCCCGGACACCAATTCCACGGCAGGGCTCATGGAGCAAGCTCCGGAAGGCAATACCGCCGCGCTCGCGCGGGCCCGATCGCGGCCGGAAGTCACCGTCGCGGTGACGCGCGGCGCCATGCGTTGCTTGAGAGCGCTCGGCTACTCGGTGCTGGCGGAGGTCGTTCTCGCTTCGGGGCGGCGCGCCGACATCCTGGCGCTCGCCCCGCATGGGCGCATCCTCATCGTCGAGGTGAAATCGAGCATCGAGGATTGGCGAACCGACGCCAAATGGTCCGACTACGGCGCTTATTGCGACGCGCTCGCCTTCGCGGTCTCGCCCGATTTTCCGACCGATGTCTTGCCGGCCGACCTCGGCCTGATCGTCGCGGATGCCTATGGAGGGGCGGTGATTCGCGAACCGATCGAGATGCCGCTTCAGCCGGCGCGCCGGCGCGCCATGCTCATGCGATTCGCGGCGCTCGCGGCCGATCGTCTGCAGAACCTTGTCGACCCGATCACCGACGAAATGCTTCGCTGAGCGTGGTAGTCGGGGCGAATTGCGAAGTGAGGTTGTAAGGCAAATCTTGACATTGTATGTCACTGCCTTACAAAACCGCTCCTGTGATCTCGACATTTAGAAGCAAAGCCCTGAGCCGCTATTGGCTCAAGGGCGATGCTTCGCGGATCACGCCGGATTGGGTACGTCGGGTTCGGCTCATCCTTTCGCGGTTGGACGCCGCTCGAAGTCCCAAGGAAATGGATTTGCTAGGCCTTCACTTTCACGCTCTCACCGGAGATCGGGCCGGCCGATTTTCCGTGCTGGTCTCACGCAACTGGCGCAGCACTTTCGCTTTCGAGGGCGAAAACGCGATCGACATCGACATGGAGGATTAGCATGGCTGACTCGCGACGCCATCGCGACATCGAGCCCGCCCATCCGGGCGAGATTCTCGCCGAGATCGCTATTCCCGCGACGGGCAAGAGCAAGGTCGAGATCGCGCGCCTCCTCGGCATCTCGCGGCAAACGCTCTACGACATCCTTCGCAAGCGCCAGTCGGTCACGCCCGGTATCGCGGTCCGTCTTGGCAAGCTGTTCGGCGATGGGCCCGGCATCTGGCTGCGCCTGCAGCAGGCGCATGATCTTTGGCACGCCGAGCGCGCTCTTGCCGAAGAAGTGAAGGCGATCCCGACACTCAAAGCCGCGTGATAGACGGGGCCTCGCTCCCGCTTTTTTACGGAAGGTTGCGCTCAGCGCGGCGCGCGCTTGGCGAGGATGCGCTGCAAGGTGCGCCGATGCATGTTGAGCCGGCGCGCCGTCTCCGACACATTGCGGTCGCACATCTCGTAGACGCGCTGGATGTGCTCCCAGCGTACGCGATCGGCCGACATCGGGTTCTCGGGCGGCGCGGCGCGCTCGCCGGCGACCGCCATGAGGGCGGCATGGATCTCGTCGGCGTCCGCCGGCTTTGCGAGATAATCGAAGGCGCCGAGCTTCACCGCCGTCACGGCCGTCGCGATGTTGGCATAGCCCGTCAAGATGATGCCGCGCGCGCTCGGGCGCTTTTTCTTCAGATGCGCCACCACGTCGAGGCCATTGCCGTCCGCGAGGCGCAGATCGATCACCGCGTAAGCAGGCGGTGAGGCCTCGACACGCGCGATGCCGTCCGCGACGCTTTGGGCCGTATCGACCGAAAATCCGCGCATTTCCATGGCACGCGCCAGCCGGTTGAGGAAGGGCTGATCGTCATCGACGATCAGCAAGGTCTTCTCGGCTTGCGCCGGCGCTTCAGCCGTCTCTGGAGAAGCTATTGTCTGTTGCATCGCCTCTGACCGCCTCCGGCGGAATTGGAGTGTCCGTAATGTGACGATTCTCCGATGCGGGAACAAGGGGAGGAGCGTCCGTCGGCGGACCCGCGCCGGGCTTCGGGCGAGCCTCCAACACCTCGAATATATGGCGCGGCCACATGACCGTCAGCATGGCACCCCCTTGCGCGAGATTGGAGGCGGAAAGCGTCGCGCCGGAACGTTCGAGCAAAGTCTTGGCGATGAAGAGCCCAAGGCCCAGGCCCGAGCCCGCCTCGAGCTCCTCGGCCACGGCGCCGCGTGTCGTCACATAGGGCTCGCCGACCCGCGAGAGGATATCGGGCGGGAAGCCCTTGCCGTCATCCTTGATGCGCACGGTGACGGAGGCATCGTTCCACGCAGCTTCGACAATCACCGTCTTCACGGCAAAGCCGAGCGCATTGTCGAGGAGGTTGCCAAGCCCGTAGATGACGCCGGGGTTGCGCCTCGTGGAGGGTTCCGGCCCCTTGCCGTCGAGCTGCGTCTCGATGCGCACGTCGAAGGCGCGCTGCGGGCTGATCACCTCCTCGAGAAGATGGTGGAGCGACATCACGGCCCAGGGGCTGGCGGCGGTTTGCGACAGGGTGGTGAGCTTCGAGAGAATGCCGCGGCAGCGCCGCACTTCGTCGCGCAGAAGCGCCACGTCCTCGGCCATCGGCCCGTCCTTCGGCATGACGCGGTCGAGCTCCTGGGCGACGAGCGTGATCGTGGCGAGCGGCGTGCCGAGCTCATGGGCCGCTGCCGCCGCAAGGCCGTCGAGCTGGGAAAGGTGCTGCTCGCGCGCCAGGACCAATTCGGTCGCGGCAAGCGCTTGCGCGAGGTCGCGCCCCTCCTTGGCGATGCGCCATGCATAGACGCCGGTGAAGGCGAGGCTCAGCATGATCGCGCTCCAGATGCCGAGGCGATAAAGATGGGGGAGCTCGATCGACGCATCCGCGTACCAGGGCAGGGGCAAATGCGAGAGGGCGAGCGCGCTCACGGCGCAACCGGCGAGGACGCCGAGCGCCAGTGTCCTTCCCGGCGCCAAGGCCATCGCCGAGATCAACACCGGCGCGACGAAAAGGATGGCGAAGGGGTTCTCGAGGCCGCCGGTGAGATAAAGGAGGCCCGCGAGCTGCAGGATATCGGCGCCCAGCAGCAGCGCCGCGAGCCGGTCGCTGAGGCGGTGGCTCATCGGGAAGCGCAGCGCGAGCCCCACATTGAGCAAGGCCGAAGCGAGGATCACGCCGAGCGCCAGCATGAGCGGCACGCGAAAGCCGAGGCCGAAACAGACGACGGTCACGGCGATCGTCTGTCCCAGAATCGCGAGCCAGCGCAGCCAGACGAGGGTGCGAAGGCGCAAGCCCTGCGCGCCCGAGAGAAAGCTTATCGCATCATCATCGGCCATGGGTCAGCGTCCTTCGCGCGGATCGCCGGAGGGAAGCGAAAGGCGTGCAGCCTCTCCGGTCCGAGGCGCTTTGCCTCAGCCGCTCTTAAGCTTCATCTTCGGCATTTCGGCGGCCTCGCCGCGCACCGATTGCGTGTGAGAGCCAAGCTCCGGGACGGCGCCGAGCCGCCGTGGCTTGCCGTCGAAGATCGCGGCCGGCGCCGGGTAGGCGACCTCGCCTTTCGGGGTCGCAAGGCTCGCGCGCCGCAAATGCGGGTGGCGCGAAAGCTCCTCCATGCCGTTGACCTCGGCGAAGGCGATATCGGCCTTGGCGAGCCGTTCGACAAGCTCGTCATGCGTCGCCGCCGCGAAGGCCTCCGCCACCCTGCCGTCCGTTTGTGGGCGATGGCGCACGCGCGCGAGATTGGTCGCGAAGCGCGGATCATCGGCGAGCGTTGCCTCCCCCAGCACCCCCTTGCACAAGGAGCGCCATTCCCGGTCGTTCTGGATCGAGATCAGGATCGGCTTTCCGTCCTTCGCGATGAACACGCCGTAAGGCGAGATCGTGGGATGGCCGAGACCGACGCGTTTCGGCGGCTTGCCCGCCTCGGCGTTGAGGAGCGGCACGGTGAGCCAATCGGCCATCACGTCGAACATCGAGACGCGGATGTCCGTGCCCTTCCCGCTCGCGCCGCGTGCGATCAAGGCTTCCAGGATCGCCGCATGCGCCGACGCCCCGGTCGCGATATCGACGATCGAGACGCCCACCCTGCCGGGACTCTCAGGCCCGCCGGTGATCGAGGTGAGGCCGGTTTCCGTCTGGATCAGGAGGTCATAGGCTTTGCGCTGAGCAAGAGGCCCGCTGTCGCCATAGCCACTGATCGAGCAGCAGATGAGCGACGGGTGCTGTTTGCGCAAGGCCTCGATCGGAAATCCGAGGCGGGCGAGCGCACCGGGCTTTAGGTTTTGCACCAGGATATCGGCCTTCGCGATCAGCCGGCCCAGCTCGGCGCGATCCTCCTCGGCCGCAAGATCGAGCACCACGGATTCCTTGCCGCGGTTCAGCCAGACGAAATAGCTGCTTTGCCCCTTGGCGACATCGTCATAGCCGCGCGCGAAATCGCCCTCCGGCCGCTCGATCTTGATCACCCGCGCGCCCGCATCGGCAAGCCGGCTCGTGCAATAAGGCGCCGCGACCGCCTGCTCGACGGCGACCACCAGCAATCCCTCAAGCGGACGCATCGCTCACTCTCCCGCAAATCCGCACACTCAATTTCAAATCCCACGCTATACGCTTTAACCTCGATCGGGAAAAAGGGCTCGATGTTCGAGACCGCGCGAGAGTGGGTTTGAGAGGCAGATCATGGCGAGTGGAGAAGTTGCCGGCAAGGTTGCGATCGTCACGGGAGGAGGGAGGGGCATCGGACGCTCGATCGCGCTCGCGCTCGCCGAGGAGGGTGCCGCGGTGGTGGTCGTCGATATCGGCGTGGCGCTCGACGGCTCGGGCGGCGACGCGGGCCCGGCGGACGAGGTGACATCGGCGATCAAGGCCAAGGGCGGCATGGCGATCGCCTCTGCCCTATCGATCGCGGAAGCGAAGAACGCGGAAGCCATCGTCGAGGCGGCGCTCGCCGCATACGGGCGCGTCGACATCCTCATCAACAACGCCGGAATCTTGCGCGACCGGATGTTCCACAGGATGAGCCATCTCGACTGGCTCGACGTGATCCAGGTCAATCTCAACGGCGCCTTCAACATGGCGCGGGCCGTCGCTTCACATTTTCGTGAGCAAAACAGCGGTGCGATGGTGCATATGACCTCGACCTCGGGCCTCATCGGCAATTTCGGCCAGGCGAATTACATGGCCTCGAAGCTTGGCCTGCACGGCCTCTCGCGCGGCATCGCGCTCGATATGCAGCGTTACAATGTGCGATCGAATTGCATCGCGCCCTTCGCCTGGAGCCGCATGACGAGCTCGATCCCCGCGGAGACCGAGGCGGAGAAGGCGCGTATCGCGCGCATCCAGCAGATGACGCCAGACAAGACCGCCCCGCTTGCCGTCTTCCTCGCCTCGGACAAGGCAGAAGGCATTTCGGGGCAGATCTTGTGCGTGCGCAACAACGAGATCTTCCTCTTCAACCAGCCGCGCCCCATCCGCGCCCTGCATCGCGGCGAAGGCTGGACGCCCGCCATGATCGCCGATCAGCTCCCCGGCGCCTTCAAGGCATCCCTCGTGCCGCTCGAGCGCTCGGGCGATGTCTTCGCCTGGGACCCGGTGTGAGGGCTAAGCCACCGCGCCAGAAGCGCGAAGCGCCTTGATCGCCTCGGCGTCGAGGCCGAGCACCTCGCGAAGGAGCACGTCGGTGTGCTCGGCAAGGCGCGGCGGCGCCGAAGGCTCGCGTGGCGGCGTGCCGCGAAGCCCAAGCGGAGATCGCATCAGCCTCACCGTGCCGTGGCGCGCGTCGGGCACTTGCGCGACGAGGCCGCGCGCCGCGACCTCAGGCGAGGCGAAAACTTGCTTCAGATTGCGCACCTGGCCGCACGGCACCTTCTCTCGCTGCAGCGCGGCGATCCATTCGGCTGTCGGGCGCCTGCGGAAGACCTCGACGAGCTCCGGGACGAGCGCGTCGCGATTGAGCACCCGGTCGCGCGAGGTCGAAAAGCGCGGATCGGCCGCAAGATCAGCCCGGCCGATGACCTTCTCGCACAAGGCGCGGAACTGGCCGTCATTGCCCACCGCGAGCACGAAATCCCCATCCGACGTCTCGAAAAGCTGGTAAGGAGCGAGCGACGGATGGGCGTTGCCGAGGCGCGGCGGCTCATCTCCCGTGACGATGTGGCCGGAGGCCATGTTGGCGAGAAGCGCGATGCCGCAATCGAGCAAGGCCATGTCGATGAGCTGGCCCTTCCCGGTGCGGGCGCGCGCCAAGAGCGCCGCGAGCACGGCTTGCGCGGCATTCATGCCGGTCACGAGATCGGTGATGGCCATGCCGTGCTTCATCGGCGCGCCCTCGGGCTCACCAGTGATCGACATCAGCCCGCTTTCCGCCTGGATGGCAAAATCATAGCCGGGCTCGTCGGCGCGCGGGCCCGTGCGCCCATATCCCGAGATCGAGCAGTAGATGAGGCCCGAATTGAGCCGCGCCAGGTCCTCGTGACCGAGGCCGAATCGCTCGAGCGTGCCCTTCTTGTAATTCTCGACGAGCACATCGGCCTTTGCCGCCATTTCACGGACGATGCGCTGGCCATCCGGGTGCTTCAGATCGATCGCGATCGACCGCTTCGAGCGGTTCGCGGCCATGTAATAGGTCGATTCGCCGTCGATCTCGGGAGGCATCCAGCCGCGCGTGTCGTCGCCGCGTTTCGGCTCCTCGACCTTCCACACATCCGCGCCGAGATCGGCAAGCGTCTGCGCGCACCACGGGCCCGCGAGCACGCGCGACAGGTCGAGCACCTTGATCCCGCTGAGCGGCGTCATCGGCGAAGTCTACGCCTAAAGTGTAATGCGTTCAGGAACGCATCGAGCTCAATCGTCTCGATGCACGCGCTCGGAACGCTCATGACGCTCCTGCGCCTCGATCGAGAGCGTGGCGATCGGACGCGCCTCGAGCCGCTTGAGCGAGATCGGCTCGCCCGTCTCCTCGCAATAGCCGTAGGTGCCGTCATCGATTCGCGCCAGCGCCGCGTCGATCTTCGCGATGAGCTTGCGCTGCCGGTCGCGTGCCCGAAGCTCGATCGAGCGGTCGGTCTCGGTCGAGGCGCGATCCGCGAGATCCGGCAAGTGCTCACGTTCGGACTGCATTTGCTGAAGCGTTTCGCGGCTTTCGCGCAGGATTTCGTCTCGCCACCTCCACAACTTACGACGGAAATATTCCCGCTGCCGCTCGTTCATGAAGGTTTCTTTATCGGAAGGTTTGTACTCGTCGATGACCGCTTCGCGCATGCGCAACCCATGACATCCGCTGTCGAGGACAGCCCCTGAAACCGCCGCGCTTATAGAGTGCTCCGCGTGACTCGACAATGACTTATCGGAGGTATTGATCGATCGCGGGTTTCGGGCAAGGGGTTGGGATCGCTCAAGGGCGCCGCGGATTACGGTTTGCGCCTCAGGGCAAGTCGCGCCTTTCCGAAAAAGGCCCCGGCGCTTCGCCCGCCACCCTCGAATCGCCTTCAGCGCGGCGCGGCGTCCTCAAAACTGGAAGTAGATGAATTCGTAATTCTGCTCGTTGCCGAGCTCAAGGAGCAAAAGAACGAAAGCGAAGGCGAGCGCCACGCCAAGCCCTTTCGAGGGGCGCGCCTTCATGGCGATGTCGTAAGCCGTCGGCCCGATCATGGCAAAACCCGCGGCGGGAAGAAGGAGGCGCCATTTGAGCGCGGCGCCGAAAGGCGCGGCGCCCGCAAGCGTCATATAGAGCCGTTCCGCCACCTCGAAGCTCGGCGCGCGGAACAAAACCCAGGCGAGCACGACAAAAAGCAGCGTCAGCCCCCAGCCCAAAAGGGCAGGCACGTGAAGGCCTGCCTTTCGCCACAAGACGCCGGCGCCAAGGCCCAGCCCATGCGCCACCCCCCAGGCGACAAAGGTGAGAGCTGCCCCATGCCACAGCCCGCCGAGCGCCATGGTCACGAGAAGCGCGAGAAGCTGGCGTGCGAGCCCATGGCGATTGCCGCCGAGCGGAATGTAAAGGTAGTCGCGCAGGAAACGCGACAGCGTCATGTGCCAGCGCCGCCAGAAGTCGGCGAGGCTCGTGGCCCGGTAAGGAACGTTGAAGTTCTGCGGCAGGCTTATGCCGAACATGAGCGCGATACCGAGCGCCATGTCGGTGTAGCCGGAGAAGTCAAAGTAGATCTGCAAGGTGAAGGCGAGCACGCCTTCCCAGGCCTGCATCACCGTGAGCGGGGCATGCTGGGCGGCAAGGCTGAAGATCGGATTTGCGTAATTCGCAAGGCCGTCGCCGAGAAGCGTCTTTTTCGCGAGACCGAAGGCGATGAGGATGAGGCCACGGCCGAAACGCTCCCGCCAGCCTTCGCCGAAGGCGCGCACCTCGAACTGGTGCATGACCTCCGACCAACGCACCAAAGGGCCCGAGAGCACTTGCGGGAAAAAGGCGATGTAGAGCCCGTAGCGGGTGAGGCCGTAGAGCGGGGCGATGCCGGCGCGAAGATCGGCGAGATACATGACGTGATGAAAAGTGAAGAAGGAAATGCCGAGCGGCAGCGCAAAACGGAGTTCCGGCAGGTTGAGCCCACCCAAGGCATTGGCAAGCCCGGCGAAGAACCCCGCATATTTGAAGACGCCAAGGACCATGAGATTGGCGAGGATCGCGAGCGGGAGGACATAAGAGGGCCGCCGCTTGCCGAAAACGCGCGTGACGATCCAATTCACGAGGATCGAGGTCACGATCAGCGGCACGAAGCGCCAATCCCAGTAGCCGTAGAAAATGATCGATAGCGCGAGCAGGACCTGCAAGCGCAGACGCGGCGCATAACGTTCGGTGAGCGCCTGGATCAGGAGCGCGGTCGGCAGGAAGACAAGAAGGAAGGGGAAGGAGTTGAACAGCATGGCCCGCGCGCGGGCGCGTGTCGTGAGGCTTCACTATGCCCATCCGCACCGCTCAGCGCTGCATCGCGGAGGAAGGCTCAAAGGTCAAGCCGTGCTTCAACCCTCCTTCTGCTTGACGGCGGTTTTCCGGATGAGCGCTCCCGCGACGTCGGCGAGCTTGGGCGCGGGAACCGCGACGAAGGGCAAGGGGCGGCAGGCTTCGATGGTGGCGAGGCCGACGCGCGCGGTGAGGAGGCCGTTGAGCACGCCCTCGCCGAGCTTTGCCGAGAGTCTGGAGGCGATGCCGTGCCCGAGCATCTGCTGCACGAGGCTGTCGCCGACAGCCATGCCTCCGGTGATGGCGAGATAGGAGAGGACGCGGCGAATGATCGCGAGAAAGCCGACGAACCCTGGACGCGAGCCGTAGATTTCGCTGACGCGGCGGATGAGCCAGAGTGACTGACCGGCGACGAACAACACGTCGAAAACGGCGCGGGGCGCGAGCGCCGTGACGATCGAGACGCGTTGTGCGCAAGCCGCGACGAGGCGGCGGGCCTCGATATCGAGCGGCAAGATGAGCTCGCGCTCGGCGACGGCGAGCCGGTCGGCGGGGTCGAGCACGTCCCGCTCGAGCCCAGCGAGAAGGCCGCGCGCCCGCGCCGTTTCGGGCCGGCGCACGTAAAGCCGCGAAAGCGCCGCCACGAAAGCCGTCGCTGCCGCGATATCGCGGCTCTCGCGAAGCCCTGCCGCCTCTTCCCGCATCGCGGTGATGCGGCGTTGGCGCCAGATGGAAAGGGTCTCACGGCCAAGGAGGCCAAGGAGGGCGAGCGCGGCGAGCCCGGCGAGCGCCGACGCGAGGCCGCCGAGCCAGGCATTCTCCTCGAAGAGCGAGACGATGCCCCGCTCGATCGTCGTCGAAAGGCCGATCAACGCCAATCCGGAAAGCGCAAAAGCCAGGACGCTGCCGAAGCTCATCCAGCGGCGGCGCCTCGGGGCGAGCGCAAGGCTTCGCGACTGGGGCAGATCGCTATCACCGGCGAGATCGGCGTCGAGCGATCGATCAGGCGCGATCGCGACGGCGCCACGCCCCACGGGGCTCTCCTCGAGGGGAAAGGGCTCGTTCTCAGCTTCCCGCAGGCGAAAGGCACGGGGGCGGTTCGACGCCATCAGATGGTCTCTTGAAGCATGCTGACCTCAATTCAGGATCACGCCAGGCGGTCTCCGATCAGGAACTCCAAGGCGCGATCGAGACGAATATGGGGAGTGCCGCGCGCCTTCCCCAGCTCGTCTTTCCCGAGAAGAGGCGGGCGAAAGCGCACGAAGCGCAGATCGAGCCCGCCTTTCGCGTCGAGCGCGGCCTTCGGATCGTTCGGCAAATCGCCAGGGTAGATCGCCGCTTCCGCCGAGCCGTCGAATTCCTGCTCGTCGATCTTCTCGCCGGCCTCTGGGACGCCGACGACAGCCGGAAGGATCGAGCGGCCTTCGCGCACCGTCGCTTCATGGGTTGAGCGCAAGGCCGCAAGCGCCAGCACATGGGTCTTGGCGCCGCTTTCCTGCGAGCGGCGAAAGGCGCGTTCAACGAGAAGCGCGAGGATCGCCTGAAGACGGTCATGGCTCGTGTGATGCAAGAGATCGGCCTTGGTGGCGGCAAAGAGCACCCGCTCGATCCGCGGCGCGAAGAGCGAGGAAAGAAGCGAGTTTCGTCCCACCCTGAACGCCGCGAGCACATGATCGAGTGCCGCCTCGAGGTCGGCGACCGCGCGCGCTCCCGCGTTCAAGGGCGTCAACAAATCGACGAGCACGATCTGCCGATCGAGCCTCGCGAAATGCTCCCGGAAAAAGGGCAAGGCGACATGGGTCTTGTAGGCTTCGAAGCGCGTTTCCATCAGCGTCGCGAGCGAATCGCGAGGCACGGGCGCTTCGCCGAGATCGAGCGGTGCGAAAGTGAGCGCGGGCGATCCTTCGAGATCGCCCGGCATGAGGAAACGCCCTGGCGGCAAGAGCGACAAGGCGTGCGGCTCGGCGCGCGCCGCGAGAAGATAGCGGCGAAAGGCATCCGCCGCCTGCATTGCCTTCCCCTCCGAAGCTTGGCCTCGCGCGTCGAGCTCCGCCGTCACGGCGCGCCACTCGGCGGCGATTGACGCCCGGGCGGGCTCGCGCGACGCCGCGAGGCTCATGTGGGAAAACTCGGCATAGCTTTGCTCGATCAAGGGCAGATCGAGAAGCCATTCGCCCGGATAGTCGACGATATCCACCGTGAGGCGACGCGCGCCGCGGAACCAGGATGCGGCGCTCTCATAGTCGATCTCGATCGACAATTCGCTGATGCGCCGTGTCGATTCCGGCCAGCGCCGGCCCGGCCCGCTCATCGCGGCGAGATTCTCCTCATAGGGGAAGCGCGGCACGGCATCGTCAGGCTGGAGCGTGAGGCGGACGCGGCTTATTCGTCCTTCTGCTTGAGCCGCGAACATCGGCAGGCGGCCGCCGGCGACAAGCGCCTCCACCAAAGCGGTGATGAAGATCGTCTTGCCGGAACGCGAAAGCCCGGTGACGCCGAGGCGAAGCCGCGGCGACCACCAATTCGTCGCCGCTTGCGCGACCGAGCGCGCCGCAAGGAGCACCTCCTGATAGGCGCCGACCGAGGCCGTCATCGCGCGAACGGGCTCAGGCGCTGGCCTCGCCGCGCAGGCCCTTCGGCGTCACGAAGCGATCGAGCCTTGCCGATCCGTCGGCGAGCTCTCGCCAATTCTCGCCCGCAAGGTCGAGCACCGCGAGCGCCGCGGTCGGAAATTTCGTGCGCATCCGCGCAAGCGCATAGCGATCACCATGGCCGGCGAGGCGGTGCGCGAGATCAGCGAGGCCCGGATTATGTCCGATGAGGAGAATCTCACCGAGCTCGTCCGGCGTCTCGGCGATCACGCTTGCGAGCCTACCTGCCGGCGCGTCGTAGAGGCGGCGCTCGAAGCGCAGGCTCGGCACGCTGCCGAGCCCTTGGACGAGGAGGTCCCAGGTCTGCCGTGTGCGGACCGCGGTCGAGACCAAAGCGAGGGCGGGCAGTAGCATTTCCGTCTGAAGATAGGCCCCCATCCGGCGTGCATCCTCGCGTCCGCGCGGCGCAAGCGGGCGTTCATGGTCGGCGATGCCGGCCGGCCGAGCGGATTTCGCATGGCGCAGAAGAAGGAGGCGCTTCAAGACATCACCCTTCGAGCACACGGTTGAAAAGAATCGGAGCCGTCCATTCGACGCTCATCTACCCGAGAATCGGGACCGTTCTCGGGCGCATGCTCCGGGCGCATTCTCATGGGGGTGTCGCGCCGGCGAGAGCCTTGGCGGCGAGCGCGCGATCGATATTGCCGCCCGAAAGGATGACGGCGAGCTTCGCGCCGGAGCGCCGCTCCTTATCCTTGGCGAGCGCCGCGACGGGAGCGGCGCCTGCGCCCTCGGCGAGGTTATGCGTGTCCTCATGCAGGATGCGGATCGCCGCGGCGATCTCGTCCTCGCTCACCTCGATGATGCGCGCGGCGCCTTGGCGGATGATCGCGAGTGCGCGCGCGTCCGGAACGCGAACCGCAATGCCGTCCGCGAAGGTCGAGACGGAATTCACCGGCACGACGTGCCCGGCGTCGAAGGAAAGCCGGTAGGCGTTGGCGCGCTCGGCCACGACGCCGACGATGCGCGTCGCAAGCCCCATCGCGTCGCGCGCGGCGATGAGGCCGCATATGCCAGAACCCATGCCGATCGGCGCGTAGAGCGTGTCGATGTCGTCATGCGCGCGGAAGAGCTCGAGCGCGTAAGTCGCGACACCCTTGACGAGATCGGGCGCGAAAGAATGCACGAATTCGAAGCCGCGCTCGCTCGCGATCTTTTCCGCGGCCTCGGCCGCATCGTCGAAATCTCTGCCCACCTCGATCAGCTCGGCGCCAAGCGCGCGCATCGCCGCGTTCTTCTCGACCGAATTCCCGAAAGGGGCGACGATCGTCACGGGCACCCCGAAGACCCCGCCTGCGAAGGCAAGGCTCTGGCCGTGGTTGCCGCGCGTGGCGCTGACGATACCTTTGACATGCGGCCGCTCGCGCTTGACCCGCTCCACATAGACGAGGCCGCCGCGCAGCTTGAAGGCGCCGATGGGCGTATGGTTCTCATGCTTGACGATGACGCGCGCGCCGAAACGCTTGCCGAGAAGCGGCCAGGCGTGCTGGGGCGTCGCCGGCATGTGGCGGCGCACCAGCACCTCTGCGTCCTCGATCTCGGCAAGCGTGAACATGTTGAGCTTTCTTTCGGCATGCGCCGGAGGGCGTGGTTGTTTCCTTCAAGCGAGATTACGTGCCCCTCGCGCCGATCACCAAGTCGGGAAGGCCTTGAGGCACTGCCGCTCGGCGCATGGCCGCCAAACTCTGGCGCCCGCCCATGGCTATCCGTTCCGAGCTTTCGCATATAAAGCGTGCTTGTCTCGACGAAAGGCCAAGAGTTTCTCGATTTTTCCCATGAGCTCATCATCGCCGCCGGCGATTCTAGCCGATAATCTGAGCAAGACCTATGATCGCGTCCCGGCCGTGGACGCGCTGAGCTTTCGCGTCGAGACGGGAAGCGTCGTCGGCCTCCTTGGCGGCAACGGCGCCGGCAAGACCACCACCTTGGCGATGATCATGGGCCTCACCACCCCGACCGCCGGGTCGGTGCGGGTGTTCGGCGCCGATATGGCCCGCGAGCGCGGCAAGGTGCTCCACCGGATCAATTTCGAAAGCCCTTATGCCGATCTGCCGCATCGGCTGACCGTGCGCCAGAATCTGTCGGTGTTCGGCAAGCTTTACGGCGTCCAAAGGCTGAAAGCCCGCATCGAGGAGATCGCCGAGGCGCTCGATCTCGCACAATTCCTCGACCGGCGCACGGGCCAGCTCTCGGCCGGGCAGAAGACCAGGGCCGCGCTGGCGAAAGCGCTGATCAACGAGCCCGACCTCTTGCTGCTGGATGAACCGACCGCCTCGCTCGACCCGGACACGGCCGATTGGGTGCGCAGCCACCTCGAAGAGTTCCGACGCCGGCGCGGCGCGACGATCCTGCTCGCCTCCCACAACATGGGCGAGGTCGAGCGGCTTTGCGACCGCGTCATCATCATGCGCACCGGGCGCATCGTTCACAATGAGCCGCCCGACGCGCTGATCGCGCGCTACGGCCGCGAGACCCTCGAGGAGGTCTTTCTCGACGTGGCGCGCGGGCGCGGCGCGGGCGCGCGCGTGGAGACGGCGCAGGCGATCCCATGAACGAAGCGCCCGCTGGACTCGAGCTTGACAGGCAGCGCGCGTCTGCGGCCGGCTTTTCGCCCGCGCGCGTCATGGCGATGATCGAGCGCCATCTTTACCTCTTGGGCTCCTCGCCCGTGCGTCTCGTCGATCTCGCCTATTGGCCGACGGTGCAGCTTCTCACCTGGAGCTTCCTGCAGCTTTACGTCGGACGCACCTCGCAATTGCCGGTGCTGGCGGCAGGCACGCTGATCGGCGGCATTCTTCTTTGGGATGTGCTGTTTCGCGGCCAGCTCGGCTTCTCGATGAGCTTTCTCGAGGAGGTCTGGTCGCGCAATCTCGGCCATCTCCTCATGAGCCCATTGCGGCCCGGCGAATTCGTCCTGTCGCTCATGATCATGAGCATTCTTCGCCTCACGATCGGCCTCATCCCGGCCGTGATCATCGCCACGACTTTCTTCGGCTTCGACCTTGCGACGCTCAGCTTCGCCATCCCGTTCCTCTTCATCAATCTCATGCTGACTGCCTGGAGCGTCGGGCTCGTCACCTCGGGCTTGATCTTGCGTAACGGGCTTGCGGCCGAGACCATCGCCTGGAGCGCCATGTTCGCGATGATGCCTTTCGCCTGCATCTCCTATCCGGTCGCGACCTTGCCGGGTGTTCTGCAACCGATCGCCTGGGCCTTGCCGCCGACCTATGTGTTCGAGGCGATGCGCGCGATGCTGATCGCCAAGAGCTTCCGGCTCGACCTTCTCATCGAATCCTTCGCCCTCAATCTCGTCTGGATCGGGCTTGGCGCAGTCGGCTTCCGCGCCTTGCTCGCGAGCGCGCGGCGCGCAGGATCGCTCCTCGCCATGGGGGAGTGATCCGCCCCTGCCTGTTCGGCACGTCGCATCCGAGGAGCTCGGGCCTCGCATCGGCAGCGGCTCCGGCCCCCGGTCACAACGAATTTTTAGGCGTTGATCTGTCACAATATTGCAGGGCGGCTCTTTGGAAAATGCAGAGCTCGATGTTGCAATGCGACATTGAGGCTATATCTTGTCAGTAAGCGGCGGCCGCGGCGTATTCGCCCGCCAATAAATTTGGGATCGCTCAATGGAATTCTCTTACTTCCTCCATGAAGCTTCGCTCGCTCTGATCGGCCCCGCCCGGGCGGCGACCGAAGCGGCTCGATTGTTCTTCGAAAACCCTGCAAATCCAGCGTCTTGGACACCGTTTGGCCGCTCGATGAGCGCCGCCTGCGACGTCTTCGAGCGGAGCACACGCCGCTACGAAAAGCCCGAGTTTGGGCTCACCAGCACGCTTGTCGGGGGCGAACAAGTTGCCGTCACCGAAGAAATCGTGTGGCAGCGCCCCTTCGGCCGGCTCATCCATTTCGCGCGGGCGCTGCCCGCCTCGCATCCGAAACAGCCGAAGATTCTCATGGTCGCTCCGATGTCGGGCCATTACGCGACGCTGTTGCGAGGCACGGTCGAGGCCTTCCTTCCCCGATACGAGGTCTACGTCACCGATTGGTCGGATGCGCGCATGGTGCCGCTGGCGGCAGGGCATTTCGGCTTCGACGATTACGTCGATTACGTCATCGAGATGCTGCGCCACCTTGGCCCCAACACCCACGTGATCGCAGTCTGCCAGCCTTCAGTGCCGGTCTCGGTCGCGGTCGCAGTGCTCGAGGCGCAAAAGGATCCGGTCTCGCCGAGCTCGATGATCCTGATGGGCGGCCCCATCGACACGCGCGAGAACCCGACAGCCGTCAACGCGCTCGCCGAGGAGCGCGGCATTGAGTGGTTTCGCCGCCATTGCATCACCCGGGTGCCTTTCCCCTATCCGGGCATGATGCGCGAGGTTTACCCCGGCTTTCTCCAGCTTTCGGGGTTCATGGCGATGAATCTCGACCGCCATCTCTCAGCTCATTGGGATTATTACAAGAATCTGGTCCAGGATAATGGCGATTCGGCCGAGAAGCACCGCGAATTTTATGATGAATACCTGGCCGTCATGGATCTCACGGCCGAATTCTACCTCGAGACCGTCGATCGCGTCTTCGTCAAGCACCTTCTGCCCAAGGGCGAGATGAAATATCGCGGCAAGGCGGTCGATCTCGCCGACATTCGAAAGACGGCGCTGATGACGATCGAAGGCGAGAATGACGACATCTCGGGCGTGGGCCAGACGCAAGCGGCGCAACGCTTATGCGTCAATATTCCGGCCGCGAAGCGCGTCCATTATTTGCAGAAGCGGGTTGGCCATTACGGCGTGTTCAACGGCTCGCGGTTCCGCAGCGAGATCGTGCCTCGGATCGACGAATTCATTCTCGCCAACGAGGCCCAAGGCGCTGAAAAAACTGAGATTTCCCGACTAAAGCGCGCGTCCTGAAGACACGCGAACTTGTTACGATAGCAAAGTGAGAAAGAGGCACAAGCCCCCTACCCCGAAATAAATGTTCCCCCTTCGTTCAAATATATGCTGACGAATGCCAAAAGCTCGGGCATGGTCGCAAAATGGCAACGGTCAGGCAGTTCAGATCGCCCGCTGCACCGGGCTTCATCGACATCGCCCATGACGGGGTCACTTACCGCGTCGTGGTCACCCGCTCCTCGCGAGCGCGCCGCATAACGCTTCGCATTCGGGCAGGCACCTCGGACCCCATCCTCACCCTGCCGGCGCGCGGCAACCTCGCGGTCGCCGCCGATTTCGCCGAAAGGCACGCCGGCTGGCTGGCGACGCGGCTGGCGCGATTGCCGGCGCAGATTCCTTTCAGGGCCGGCAAGACGCTCCCCATTCGTGGCCTCGACCATCACATCATCGAAACCGGAGCCTTGCGGGGCCTCGTGCGCGCGAAGCGGATCGGCGAGGTGCGCATCCTTGAAGTGCCGGGCTCACCCGAGCATGTGGCGCGCCGCGTGACGGAGTTCTTGAAGCGCGAGGCGCGGGGCGATCTCGAGGTCGCGGTCGCTCGCCATTCGACGGCGGCGAGGGCGCAAGTGCGACGCATCTCCATCAAGGACACGAAAAGCCGCTGGGGATCGTGCTCGGCGAACGGCACCTTGTCCTTCTCCTGGCGGCTCATCCTCGCGCCGCCTTTCGTGCTCGATTATCTCGCCGCCCATGAGGTCGCGCATTTGCGCGAGCTCAACCACTCACACAAATTCTGGCGCCTCACGCGTTCGCTTTTTCCGCGCACCGACGAGGCCGAGGCCTGGATGAAGCGCCACGGCGCGCAATTGCACCGCTACGGGTGAAGCTTTCGTCGATGTTGCGCTGAAAGACGGCTTCTCCTTTCGGTGCGTCAAATCCAATGAATCACGGGCGTCTGGTATCGGCAGGGCACGGAACCCGCTTCCGGGATCCTGGCTTGCGCAGATCGCGCCGTTGACCTTGCGAGGGTGAAATGGGTTTGGATTGGGAACCATTCGGCAAGCCGAAACCAGGCTGCGAGCCAGAGTACTGGACGTTGGTGGGGCAGCTCACCAAGGAAGAGCATTGGCTGCAGCCTTCGCCGGTTCGACACTCTCCGATTCCCGCGGGCGAAAGCTGGGAATCCTTGCGCAAGAAACTGCAGGCGATCGAGATCCCGCCTTACGAAGCGCTGCGCGCGCCGCGTGTCGGCAGCGATCCCGCGGCCGATGCCTGGATCAGATCGCAATATGGCAACGTCCCGAACCGACCCGCGCCGATCGACGAGTGGGTCCGGAAGTTCGATGGATTCTACGTCGTCGCCCTCGTGCCGGAAAACGACGGCCTGCCTGTCTATAGCAATCACGGTCTGAGCAGCTCCTTTGAACGGTGGAGCTTTCGCGCACAGTTTCTCCGCGGCTGCGAAGATATCTTGGGCGATTCTCTGCTCAAGGAGGCGTGGGTGCGCCACACGGCGTCACAGCTTGCCGACTATGGCAAACGGCTGATGAGCTGCGCCACCGTCTATGCCGAGACGCATGGCGTCGCCGACGTGCTGGCGTTACGGTCGCTCGACAATGTCGCAGGCATCGGCATGGCCGATGTTGCCTATGTCGGCGCTGGGCAGGCGGTCGACCGGGACGACACGACGGAAAGCCCGCGATTTAAGGCCCATTTGATTGCGTCCGCGGCGCGATGGGCAGCGTATTGGGCGTCGCACGGCCACGGTCTCTACGCCAATTATTAGCGGTGACCGCTTTTTTTCGGTGACAGTTTACCAATTCCCTTTTTTCGGTGACAGTTTACCAATTCCCTTATTTCTCCTAACCTTCGCGCATGGCCCGTATCGCCCGTATCGTTGTCCCCACTCTTCCTCACCACGTCACCCAGCGCGGCAATCGCCGGCAGCCCATCTTCTTCGAGGAAGGCGACTATGCGCTTTATCGCGACTTGCTCGCCGAGCGCTGCGAACGCGGCGGCGTCGCCTGCTGGGCCTATTGCCTGATGCCGAACCACGTGCACCTCGTGCTCGTGCCCACGACCGAGGATGGCTTGGCGTCGGCGCTCGGCGAGACGCACCGGCGCTACACAAGCTTCATCAATGCACGCGCCCGCTGGACGGGCCATTTGTTCCAGGGACGCTTCGGCTCAGCCGTCATGGACGAGGAGCATCTCCTCGCCGCCACGCGCTACATATCGCTCAACCCGGTGCGCGCCGGTCTCGCGAGGCGGGCCGTCGACTGGCGATGGTCGAGCGTCAGAGCCCATCTCGCTGGCAAGGACGACGCGCTGGTGCGCGTGCGACCGCTGCTCGATAGGGTCGAGGCCTTCGCCGATCTCATCTCGCTCAAAACCGGTGAGATCGCTCCTCACCAAATCGCGGCCCTGAGGGCGTCCGAAACGACCGGCCGTCCGCTTGGAGAGGCAGGTTTCGTCGAGCGGCTGGAGGCCGCTCTCGGCCGCAGGCTTCGACCCGCCAAGCGCGGCCGGAAACCTCATGGCGAGGCCGCCGCGAAAATGGGGCAAAAGTAACGTGTCACCGTTTTGAGCACCGCGACGTATACGGTGCCGATCAGTTAGACCTAGCCTTTGGGATCACCGCAAGCCGAATTCCCCAAGGAACTCCCGGATGACGCTCACGCCGCCGTAATCGAAAAGCGAGAAATGATCGGCTTGCGGCAAGGCGACGAAACGCTTCGGAGCGGAAATCGCAGCGTAGAGCTCGCGTCCGAAGCTGATGGGGACGACCTCGTCGCGCTCGCCATGCACCACCAGCATCGGCACCTTGATCTTGCCGACCACGTCGATCGAGCGGAACTGATCCTTCATCAGGAAACGCACGGGAATCCAGGGATAGTCTGCCTTGGCGATCGCGACGGCGGAGCTGAAGGGGGCGAAGAGCACGAGCGCTGCCGCCTGATGGCGAGACGCGAGCGGCACGGCGACGCCCGAGCCGAGCGAGTAGCCGAAGAGCACGATGCGGTTCGCCGGCACGACGCTCACGGCGAAGCGATAGGCAGCTTCGGCGTCTTGCGTAAGCCCGGCCTCGCTCGGCGAGCCCGTCGAGCCGGAATAGCCGCGATAGGCGACGGCGAGGACGCCCGAGCCGTCCTCGGTCATCTGGCGAAGATGCCGCGCGATCATGCCGAGGTTGTCGCCATTGCCGAAGAACATCAGGAAGAGCGGGTTCGTGGGTCCCGCGGGCGGCCGCAGCCAAGTGACGAGGCGCTCACCGTCCTGCGTCATCAGCATATGTTCCTGCGCCTCCGGGAAGCCCGCTTGCGCCGGCGCGGTGCGGTCCGGGCGCAGCGGGAAGAGGAGGCTGCGCTGGCCGACATACATCGCCGCGACGATGGCGGCGTAAATGACGACCGCCGCGACCGCGAGCCATTTCACGACATCCATCGAGGCCGACCTATTTTCGGTGACGGTTTACTTTTCCCTTATTTCCATGCGCCGAGTTTTTTAGGGAAAATATAAGCTGTCACCGAATTAATTCGAATTAATTCGCTGTTACGAGAGCGAGGCGTGATTAGTGAGGAGTGAGGGCGTGAAAAGCGATGTGCTTTCACTTTATTCCCTATTCCCTTTTAGTGCCCCATCGCCTTGACAACCTCTTCTGTCACCTTCTTGGCGTCACCGAACAGCATCATGGTGTTGTCGCGGAAGAAGAGCTCGTTCTCGACGCCCGCATAGCCTGAGCCCATGCCGCGCTTGACGAAAAGCACCGTCTTGGCATTCGCCACGTCGAGGATGGGCATGCCGTAGATCGGCGATTTCGGATCGGTCTTGGCGGACGGATTGGTCACGTCATTCGCGCCGATCACATAGGCGACGTCGGCTTGCGCGAATTCCGAGTTGATGTTCTCGAGCTCGAAAACCTCGTCATAAGGCACATTCGCTTCCGCGAGCAGCACGTTCATATGGCCGGGCATGCGGCCGGCGACCGGATGGATGGCGTAAGAGACCTCGACGCCCTCCTTCTTCAAGAGGTCGGCCATCTCGCGAAGCGCGTGCTGCGCCTGCGCCACCGCCATGCCGTAGCCTGGCACGACGATCACCTTCGAGGCGTTCTTCATGATGAAGGCCGCGTCCTCGGCCGACCCCTGCTTCACCGGGCGCGCCTCGGCTCCGCCCGCGGCGGGGCCGGCCGTCTCGCCGCCGAAGCCGCCGAGGATGACCGAGATGAAGGAGCGGTTCATCCCCTTGCACATGATGTAGGAGAGGATCGCGCCCGAGGAGCCCACGAGCGCGCCGGTGATGATGAGCGCGAGATTGCCGAGCGTGAAGCCGATGCCGGCGGCCGCCCATCCCGAATAGGAATTCAGCATCGAGATCACGACCGGCATGTCGGCCCCGCCGATCGGGATGATCAAAAGCACGCCGAGCGCGAAGGAAATCAAAACGATCAGCCAGAAGGCGGCGTGGCTCGTCGTGGCGACGAAGAACACGGCGATGAGGAGAAGCGCCACCGCGAGGGCGATGTTGATCATATGGCGTTGCGGCAAGAGGATCGGCTTTCCCGACATGCGCCCGTCGAGCTTGAGGAAGGCAATGATCGAGCCGGTGAAGGTGATGGCGCCGATGGCGACGCCGATCGTCATCTCGACGAGGGCCTCGGGGTGAATGCGGGCGGCATCCCCGATGCCGAAGGCCGCGGGCGCATTCAGCGCGCCCGCGGCGACCAGCACCGCCGCCAAGCCGACGAGCGAATGAAAGGCCGCGACGAGCTGCGGCATGGCCGTCATCGGGACGCGCCGTGCCACGAAAGCGCCAATGCCTCCGCCGATCGCGATGCCGACAACCACCAAGAGCCATCCGAGAGGCCCTGCCGGCGGCGCGATGAAGAGCGTGGTGACGACCGCGATCGCCATGCCGATCATGCCGCGGCGGTTGCCCTGGCGCGAGCTCGTCGGGTGCGAAAGGCCGCGCAGGGCCAGGATGAAGAGCACCCCGGCGATGAGGTAGAGGAGGTTGGCGATGGAGGCGCTCATGAGGGGTCCTCAGCCCTTCTTCTTGTACATCGCGAGCATGCGCGCCGTGACCAGGAAGCCGCCGAAGATGTTGACGCTGGCAAGCGTAAGCGCCACGAAGCCGAAAATGCGCGCCAAGGGGCTCGCGCCTTCCCCGGCCGCGAGGCTCACGCCCACCGCCAGCAGCGCGCCGACCACGATCACCGAGGAGATGGCGTTGGTCACCGACATGAGGGGGGTGTGCAGCGCGGGCGTCACCGACCAGACCACGTAGTAGCCGACGAAGATCGCGAGCACGAAGATCGCGAGGCGAAACACCGTCGGATCGACGGCGCCGCCGCTGCCCGCCGCGAGCGCATGGCCGAGCGCCTCGGAAGCCTGGCCGGCATAGAGTTGCGCGGCCTCGGCGGCATCGCGAGAGGCATCGGCGGCGGCCCGCGCCCGTTCGAGCGCGTCAACGGGCGACAGATTGGCCATCAGGCGTCTCCGGTGGTTTCTGCGGCCTTGGGTTTGAAGCTTTGATGCACGATCGCGCCGTCGCGGGTGAGCAAGGTCGCTTTGACGAGCTCGTCATCCCATTTGACGGCAAGAGATTTCGAGGCCTTGTCGATGAGCGTCTCGGCGAAGGCGAAAAGGTTGCGGGCGTAGAGCGCCGACGAGCTCGCGGCGATGCGGCCGGGCACATTGGCATGGCCCACGATCTTGACGCCGTTCCCGGTGACCACGGTCTCGCCGAATTTCGCGCCCTCGACATTGCCGCCGCGCTCGACCGCGAGATCGATGATGACGGAACCTGGCCTCATGCTCGCCACCATGGCCGAGGAGACGAGGCGCGGCGCCGGCCGGCCCGGGATGAGCGCGGTCGTCACCACGATGTCCTGCTTGGCGATATGGGCGGCGACGAGGTCGGCCTGTTTTGCCTTGTAGGCGTCGGACATTTCCTTGGCGTAACCGCCGGCGGTTTCCGCCTGCTTGAATTCCTCATCCTCGACCGCGATGAATTTCGCGCCGAGAGACTCGACCTGCTCCTTGGCGGCCGGGCGCACATCGGTCGCGGTGACGACGGCGCCGAGGCGACGCGCCGTGGCGACCGCCTGAAGCCCGGCGACGCCGACACCCATGATGAAGATGCGCGCCGCCGGCACCGTTCCGGCCGCCGTCATCATCATCGGCAAGGCGCGGCCGTATTCGGCGGCGGCGTCAACCACGGCGCGATAGCCGGCGAGATTGGCCTGGCTCGACAAGACGTCCATGACCTGGGCGCGCGTGATGCGCGGCATCAGCTCCATGGCGAAAGCGGCAACGCCCGCCTGCGCCATCGCCCGCAACGCATCCTCATGCCCGTAAGGGTCCATGGTGGCGATCACGAGCGCGCCCTTTTTCATTTGCGCGAGCTCGGCCGGCGAGGGGCGCCGCACTTTCAAGACGATGTCGGCCGTCGAGAGCGCTTCACGCGCGGTCTTCGCGATCGTGGCGCCCGCGGCCTCATACTCTGCGTCGGGAATCCCCGAGGCCGACCCCGCGCCCGTCTCGACTTTCACGGTCGCGCCGAGCCCGGCAAGCTTTTTCGCGGTTTCGGGCGTGATCGCGACGCGTGGCTCGGCCGCAAAGTCCTCGCACGTCGCCGCGACGATCATCGAAGCCTCACAATAAAGCGAGGATGAGCAGCAGCAGTACCAGCACGCCCGCGAGCGGGCGCCAGGAGAGAGCCGGCGAGAAGGCGCCGACGATCGTCGTCGCGAGCGTCAGGACGAAGCCGAAGAGCGCCCAGCCGCCTGAATGCTTGACACCCCAGATCGCCACCACGAGGACGAGGCACAGGACATGCACGATGCCGATCTCGGTGAAGAGCGTGAACCCGCGGAAGGTGCGCTCATGCTCCGCGTAGTCCATTTCCGGAACGTCGGTCGTCGTCGCCATCGCTGATCCTCGAAATTTGAGAGAAATTCCATTCAATGACTTAGCAACACGCGCGCCGGAGCGCAATTCGACAATGTCGTCTTGCAATCATGGCGATCCGGTCTTGAAGCCGCTCGCCTTGAGCACGCGCGCCTGGGCGGCCGCGACCTTGGTGACGCTGAAATCCTCGATCGCCTCCTCGAACAGGCGATGGAAGTTGAGCTCGGCCGAAAGATGCAGGAAAACGGCGCCGAGCCCGATGGCGGCGCGATCCATGAAGACGAATTCGCGCGGCACCGTCACCGGGCCTTTCTTCTTCAGCGCCATATGCAGCTTATAGGCCTCGCGCCTTCCGTATTCGCCGGGTTTCACTCCGTCCGCGATCGTGCGCACCCGATCTTCCGTCAAGGGGCCGTAGATGAAGCGCGCCCAGATGTTCAGCACCTCGATGAGATCGCGCCTCAAGCCGCGGAAGCCCCAGGTTTCATAAGCGTGCACGATGCGCGCCTCGTCTTGCTCCATGAGCCCGCGATAAAGATCGACCACCCCCTCGACGAAGCTCGGCGGGAAGACGCGGATGCAACCGTAGTCGAGAAGATTGATGCCGCCGGGCCTCGACGCGCCCTTGCGCCCCTTCTCGTGGAACACGGTGTAGTTTCCGAGATGGGGATCGCCATGGATGATGCCGAAACTCGAGAAGGGCAGCCACCAGGCCTTGAACATCGCGACCGCGAGGCGATTGCGCGTTTCGAGATCATCCTTCACATGGGTAAGGAGGCGCGTGCCGTCGAGCCAGTCGAGAGTGAGCAGGCGCGCCGTGGAAAGCTCGGGCCAGACTCGCGGCACGCGCACCTCGTCCACCTTCTCGAGCATCACCGCATAGGCGGCGGCGTGGCGGGCCTCGAGCCGGTAATCGAGTTCCTCGCGAATGCGCGCGCCGATCTCCTTCATGATCTCGCGCGTGTCGATCGCCGGCTCCATGCGCCGATGGATGGCAAACAGGAGCTCGAGCTGGGCGAGGTCCGCCTCGACCGCCGATTGCATGTCCGGATATTGGAGCTTGCAGGCAAGGCACGCCCCGTCGAGCGAGAGCGCGCGATGCACCTGGCCGAGCGAGGCGGCGGCCGCGGGCGCAAGATCGAATTCGCCGAAGCGCTCGCGCCAATCGGCGCCGAGCTCCGCGCGCATGCGCCGGCTGACGAAGGCCGCGCCCATCGGCGGCGCCTCCGATTGCAGCTTCTGCAGCTCCGCCGCGTAATCGGCCGGCAACGCCTCGGGAATGGTCGCCATGAGCTGGGCGACCTTCATGATCGGGCCCTTGAGGCCGCCGAGCGCGCGAGTGAGCGCCGCCGCATTGCCGGCGCCGCGATCCTTCGCGCCGATGAGCCTGCCTCCCGCGATGCGCGCGGCGACCCCGCCCACATTCGCCCCGACGCGCGCGTAACGCGCGGCGCGCGCCGAGAATCGATTGGCCTCTTTATCCTTCATCATGCCACCGGTTGAAGCTTTGCATTTCAGGCCTTTGCGTGCGCCGCCCGCCGCTCACCCCATCCCCTCGAGCTCGACGATCATGCGCTCGATGAGCGAAAGGCCGGCCTCCCAGAAGGCGGGATCATGGGCATCGAGCCCGAAGGGCGCGAGGAGCTCGCGGTGATGCTTGGTGCCGCCCGCCTTCAACATGTCGAAATACGCCTCCGTGAAGCCCGGATGCGCCTTCTCATAAACCGCGTAGAGCGAGTTCACGAGGCAATCGCCGAACGCATAGGCGTAGACATAGAAAGGCGAATGAATGAAATGGGGGATGTAGGTCCAGAACGTCTCATAGCCTTCGCGGAGACGGATCGCGGGGCCGAGGCTCTCGCCTTGTACGGCGAGCCAGGTCGCGCAGATCTGGTCGGCGGTGAGCTCGCCCGCCTTGCGCTTCACATGAATGTCGCGCTCGAAGGTATAGAAGGCGACCTGGCGCACGACCGTGTTGATCATGTCCTCGACCTTTTGCGCCAGCATCACCTTGCGCTGCGCCTTGTCCCGCGTCTCGTCGAGAAGCTTGCGGAAGGTGAGCATCTCGCCGAAGACCGATGCGGTCTCGGCGAGCGTCAACGGCGCTGGCGCCATCAGCGAGCCGTTCGGCGCGGCGAGCACCTGATGCACGCCGTGGCCAAGCTCATGGGCGAGCGTCATCACGTCGCGCGGCTTGCCCTGATAGTTGAGCAGCAAATAGGGATGAGATGACGGCACCGTCGGATGGGCGAAGGCGCCCGGCGCCTTGCCGGGGCGCACCGGCGCATCGATCCAGCCATCCCCGAAGAAACGCTCGGCGATCGACGCCATTTGCGGCGCGAAGCCCGCATAGGCCGAAAGCACCGTGCGCTTGGCATCCTCCCAGCGGATGGTGCGGTTCTCGACTTTCGGCAAAGGCGCGTTGCGGTCCCAGAAGTCGAGAGCGTCCTCACCGAACCAGCGTGCCTTCAGCCGGTAATAACGGTGCGAGAGGCGCGGATAGGCGGCGCGCACGGCCGCGACCAGCGCCTCCACCACTTCCGGCTCGACGCGGTTCGAGAGATGGCGCGCGTCGGCCACGTCCTTGAAGCCACGCCAACGGTCCGAAATGTCCTTGTCCTTGGCGAGCGTGTTGGTGATGAGCGAGAAGATCCGCAGATTCTCCTTGAACACCTTCGCCAGCGCCTCGGCCGCGCGCTTGCGGACGCCAGCGTCCGTGTCCTGAAGCTTGTTGAGCGTCGGCTCGAGAGTGAGCTCCTCGCCATCGACCTCGAAACGCAGCGCCGCCATGGTCTCATCGAACAAGCGATTCCAGGCGGCGGCCCCGCTCACCGATTTCTCCAGGAAGAGACGTTCGAGCTTGTCCTCGAGCTGATGGGGCTTTTCGCGCCTTATGTCGTCGAGCCAGGGCCGGTAATGGGAGAGCGGCGCCTCGGTGGCGGCCTTCGCCAGCGCTTCGTCGTCGAGATGGTTGAGCTCGAGCTGGAAGAACAGCACATGGGTGCCGGCGGAAGTGATTCGCTCCTGCGTGTCGCCATAGAGCTTGGCGCGAACGGGATCGCTCGTGTCGCCGGCGTAGACGAGACCCACATAAGACATCAGGCGCCCCATCACTTCATCGAGCCGCTCGTAGCGCGCGATCGCCTCATGGAGCGCCACGCCCGCCTTCTGTCCCGAAAGCAGTGTGGGGAGCTTGCCCTGATAAGTGGCGGCGAAGGCCTTGCTTTCCTCATCGACATGCGCGAGGTCGCGCTTGAACTCCGGCGCCTCCATTCCCGGGTAGAGATCGGCGAGATTCCACTCGGGCAAAATGCCGAGATCGCCCTTGGAGGCGGCGTGCGCCGCTTCCGGGGCAGAAAGGCCCATCACGATTTCGTGCGCGTTCATCGGCTTCGTTCTCGGCACGATCATCACCTCGGTTCGACGTTACGGGGCGGCGGGCCGGCCCGAAGGGCCATTCCGGCTCGCGATGGCGCTCACAGGCATCGCCGACAGAGGAGGACAATCCGTCCGAACCCGATCCACGAGACCCTTCGCCCCCATATTGCCCAGCGAAGCCTCGCGTTCAACTCGGGAACGACATCAATGACGTGTCGATAACGCATCGGAACGAGTGCGAGGATTAGCGTTAATCGGACCTTTACCGGTGCGGAGCAGGATCGTCCCGAAACGGAATTCAAGAACGACGACACGTCGCGGAGCCCGATGCCTCACACCATTCTGATCGTGGACGATGACCCCGTCCAACGCCGCCTGCTCGAGGCGATGGCTCGCCGCTTCGGCTACGAGCCCATGATCGCGGCCGATGGCGCCGAGGCGCTCGCGAGCCTCACGGGCCCGCGCAGCGGCGATATCGACGTCGTGATCCTCGACCTCGTGATGCCCGATCTCGACGGCATGGGGGTGCTGGCGCAAATGCGCGAGCGCGCCATCGTCAAGCCGGTCATCGTGCAGACGGCGCATGGCTCGATCGACACGGTGATCTCGGCGATGCGGGCGGGCGCCACGGATTTCGTCGTGAAGCCTGTCGGCGCCGAACGCCTGCAGGTGTCGATCAAGAATGCCATGCGCATGGACGCTCTCGAAACCGAGGTGCGCAGGATCAATCGGCAGGCTTCCAACAATCTGACCTTCAAGGACCTCGTCACCAAGAGCCCGGAGATGGCACGCGTCATTCGCCTCGGCGAGCGCACAGCCAAATCGACGATCCCCGTGCTGATCGAGGGCGAATCGGGCGTCGGGAAGGAGCTCGTGGCGCGCGCCATCCAGGGAGCGAGCGACCGTCGCGGCAAGACCTTCGTCACCGTCAATTGCGGGGCCATCCCCGAGAACCTCGTCGAATCCTTGCTCTTCGGGCATGAGAAGGGCGCCTTCACGGGCGCCACCGAAAAACATGCCGGCAAATTCGTCGAGGCGAATGGCGGCACCCTCTTTCTCGACGAGATCGGCGAGCTGCCGCTCGCCGCGCAAGCGAAGCTCTTGCGCGCCATCCAGCATGGCGAGATCGACCCGGTCGGCGGCCGCAAGACCGTCAAGGTCGATGTGCGAATCATTTCCGCCACCAATCGCAACCTGATCGAGCTCGTGCGCCAGGGCCGCTTCCGCGAGGATTTGTTCTATCGGCTGAACGTGTTTCCGATCAGCATTCCCGCTTTACGCGCGAGGCGCGAGGACGTGCCCGACCTCGCGCGCGCCTTCCTCGCCCATTTCGCCGCGAGCGAGAAGAAGCGCATTCGCGGCTTCTCGGCCGAGGCCATGGCGCTGATCATGAGCTTCGATTGGCCCGGTAATGTTCGCCAGCTCGAGAACGCGGTGTTCCGCGCTGTCGTGTTGAGCGATTCCGATGAGATCACCATCGCCGAATTGCCGCAGATCGCAGCCCAGGTCGCGGGTTTTCCGGTGAAGGTCCCCCCGCTGCGCAGCGAACCCGCCCCATCCCTTCCCGAACGCGCGCCCGAGATGGTGCGCGTCGAGGTGCGCGACCCCAATGTCTTGAAGCTCCTCGACGAGCACGGCGATGTGCGCGACATCGAGGAGCTCGAGGCCGACATTATCCGCTTCGCCAAATCCCATTACCGTGGGCATCTGACCGAGGTCGCGCGCCGGCTGAAGATCGGCCGCTCGACGTTGTACCGCAAGCTCAAGCAATATGGGCTTGACGATGGCGCCGCACCGCCGCACGTGTCGGACGCGGCCTGAAGCCGGCATAAGATCGCGGGAATTTGACCAGAAATCGCCGGCTAACGCTCTTGTAATCGGCGCAATCAGCGCCGATCCTAAATACACAGTACCATATGGAATCATCACATGTGGCGTGAGTTTGATCGGCGTCGTTGCGTGCTTCGTGCGGCGGCGGTCCTCACTTTGCTGGCCGCGCCCTTTGTGATCGCTTCGGTGCCGTCGATGGCGCAGGAGGGGATGGCCGCGGGCCCTTCTCCCTCTGTGACGGCGGATTTGCCTCTACCGCCCTATCCGCCTCCGATCTTCGGCTTCGAAGAGCCGAAGAATCCAGCTTCGGTCGAAGCCAGGGGGAGTCCGCAGCGTCCCGAGACCTTGTCTCGCGAGCCCTTGCCCGCAACCAAGCTCCTGTCCGAAACGAAAGCCGCGAGCGACGAAAAGAAGGAGAGCTCATCTCCCGCCGGCGAGACGGTTTCGGCTCCTCCTCCCGCGACGCCAGCCGGCGTCGCGGATGCTTCGGAGGTCGCGCGAGCCGCCTTCGCCAAGGCGGCGGAAAGTGCGCTTTTTCCTCATCTTGGCAAGGCCGAGCGGCAGGGCATCACCGCCTTCTACGAGAGCCGCGGCTTCACGCCTCTTTGGCGCCGAGACGGCGCCCTGACGGAGGCGGCGCTCGCGCTCCTCGATCGGCTGGCGCATGCGGGGGAAGAAGGGCTCGATCCCGATGATTACGCGGCCGCGGCGACGCCTCCCGCTTCAAAAGACGAAAAGGATCTGGCGGAAGGCGAGTGGCGCATTTCGGCTGCGGTGATTTCCTACGCCCGCGATGCGCGCGGCGCCAGGGTCGCACCCGGCCGAATTTCCAGCTTGATCACGCCCAGGCTCGCGCTGCCGGACGCGCAAACGGTGCTTGACACGCTGTCGCGAGCCCAAGACGCGAGTGCCGCGCTCGAAGCGTTCAACCCACGCGGCGACGGCTACCTCAATCTGCGCACGGCGCTCGCGGGTTTGCGCGCCAAGATGGGCGTCCGATCTCCCGCGACGAGCGAGGATGCCGCCAATGCGCAGCTCGCCTCCGTCGCGCCGGAGATGCTCAAGGGGCGCCACGGCTCCGCCGTCGATCAAGGCGGGACGCGCGTCGTCTCGGCGCTCTCCTCGAAACGCGTCGAAGCCGACATCATCGCCAATATGGAGCGCTGGCGCTGGCTGCCGCCCGACCTTGGCGAGCGCTACATCCTCGTCAATGTGCCGGAATTCACCTTGCGCTATGTGAACAACGGCGTGCTCGCGCATCAGGCGCGCGTGATCGTGGGCAAGCCGGCCACACCGACACCCTTGTTCTCGGCGGACATGAAGTTCCTCGTGGTGAACCCCTCATGGTACGTTCCGCCCTCCATCCTCAAGAAGGAGTTCCTTCCCAAGCTCGCCGAGGATCCGCTCTATGCCGTGCGACAGGGTTATGAGGTGGTGCAACACGGTGACCGGATCTCGATCCGGCAGCCGCCGGGCGAGCGCAATGCGCTCGGCCGCATCAAATTCATGTTTCCGAACGATCACGCCGTCTATCTGCACGACACACCGACCCGCAACCTGTTCGCGCAGTCGGAGCGTGCCTTCAGCCATGGTTGCGTCAGGGTCGAGCAACCCTTCAGGCTCGCCGAATATGTGCTGAATGACGAAGCGAGCTGGCCGCAACGGCGTATCGAGAAGATGGTCGGCGGGGGCGAACGCACCATCAATCTGACGCAGCAGCTTCCGGTGCATCTTGCCTATTTCACCCTCGCGGCGGCGGCCGACGGAACGCTGCACCGCTTCGGCGATCTCTATGGCCTCGACCCGCGGCTCGAAGCCATGCTCGCGCCACGGAAGTAAGCCGGTCGTGGGAATCGCGCGTCAGAACAGCGGCCAAAATATTGACGCCTGACACCTTTTCGTCACGATTGCTTTGTACGCCCCCGATGATGCGGATTTGCAATCCGTTAACTAACCACGTTAAAAGTGGATCAACGCGGCACAGACCGCATTGGCGAAATCGCAAATTCAGCGGGATGAGTTTTGCCAAGCTCGAGACCGATTGCAGATCGTAAACCGTTGCGCATCTCGGGCTTGGTCCTCGCGCTCTCGGCAGCATTGTCATTTTTTCCGGTTTCGCTCGAAGGCGCCGACGCCAACGGCGACACGCGCACCATCTCCATCTTCAATGTGCACACCAATGAAAGTGGGACCGTCACTTTCAAGCGCAATGGCGTCTATGACGCCGAAGGGCTCAAGCAATTGAGCTGGCTATTGCGCGATTGGCGCCGCGACGAACCGATTGCCATGAGCCCGCACCTTTTCGACATCCTCTGGGAAGTGCATCAGGAATCGGGTTCGCAAGAGGCCTTCCACGCGGTCTCCGGCTATCGTTCACCGGAAACCAACGCCATGCTGCGGCGAAGCTCTCACCTGGTCGCGGAGCACAGCCAGCATACGCTCGGCAAGGCCATGGATTCCTTCTTGCCCGATGTGCCGATCGAGCGGATGCGCGAGATTGCGATGCATCTGCAGCAAGGTGGCGTAGGCTATTATCCAACCTCCGGCTCGCCCTTTGTGCATATCGACGCGGGCAGTGTGCGATCCTGGCCGCGCATGACGCGCGAACAGCTGGCGCGCCTTTTCCCCGACGGCAAGACGGTGCATCTACCGGCCGATGGCCATCCCCTCCCTGGATATGAAGAGGCGAAGGCGGAGATCCTCGCGGCTGGAGGCACGGTCGCCGGCTATACGGCTTTCGCCGAGGCGGATCTGGTCAGCAGCGGTCACCACAAGAGCCTGTGGGCGGCGCTTTTCGGCGGAGCGGATGAAGACGAGGATGCAGCGATCGCGTCGAGCGGCAGGACGCTGTCGCGCGCCGCCGCCTCGCGCCAGCCGACGCAGGTCGCGGCTCTCGCTTCCAACTCCAATGACGCGGGCGTTCATGCCTTCATCATGTCGCAAGCCGAGACCTCCGCCACGGCGCAAGCGCCGGCACCTGCCACCACGTTCCGCTCGCGCAACGTCCAGGCCGGGCGAGCGACGGAGCCGGCGGCGCCGACGGAGGTAGCCGCGGCAAACGCGCCGGCGTCGGGCCTTCCGAGCTTCCTGAGCGCGTTGCGTGGCGACACGACAACGGGAACGGCGCCTGAAACCGGAACGACCGTCGCGGTGCGTTCCGCTCCGCAAGGCCAGACTGGAACGACAATCGCGCTGCGCTCCGACGCAGCCGACGCCCAGCAGGGCGAGGCTGGTGCGGCGAGCGAGATCGCCGCCTTCGCGCCCTTGCCCCCGCCCCGGCCGAAATCGCTCATGGATATCGCCTCCCTCGTCGACATTCCGCTTCCTCCGACGCGCCCGAACGATATCGGCCACGTCGATCCGCAAGCGGAGACGGGCATCGCGGCGCAAGCGAGTGCGGCCGAGTCGAGCCTCCCCGCCACGCTCGTGGCTCTCGATCACCCGCTCCCACCCGCTCGACCCCAAGTCTTCGCGCTCGCGTCGTCAACAGCGCTCGCCTCCGATGCGCAAGCGAGCGCTCCCGTCATCGCGGCTGGCTCAATCGCGGCAGGCTTGGCCGCGGCCGAGAAGACGGCCGATGCGAGCGCGACCAGCCCCGCTGCAGCCGTCACGGCTGCGCCGGCGGAACTTGCCCCCAAGGCTGAGCTTGCCCCCATGGCTGAGCTTGCTCCCAAGGCCGAGCTTGTGCGGCTCGACCACCCGTTGCCGCCGGCTCGGCCGGTGCAATTCGCCTTGGCGCTTCCGGCGGCGGGCATCAGCGCCACCGATCAAACGAGCGCCGCTCTGGCGACGGCCGCCGGGCTTCCTCACCGGAGCCCGAACCAGGATGGGGTGTTGGCCCTCTTCGACACCACGGCCCTGGTGTCGACGCATCATTTGCCGGCGTCCGAGGTCAAGGCCGCGAACGCGGTCGTGCGCACGGCGCTGCCCAAGGTCACCCAGGATGTGATAGCGCGGCCAAGCTCCACGGCCGGTCATTTCATGACCTCGGCCGCCTCCCCGATCACCAATCATTTCTCGGGCAAGGCGGTCGAACCCCTGAAGACGCTGGGATTCACGGCTACCGAATAGCCGGCGCGAGCGTCGCCCCCATCCCGACCCTCTTCGACTGCGAAGGATGAGCATGCGCTCGGATGCATGAGCATGAGTTTTTCGGAAGACTGCTTCTGAGATTTCACGATCATGCTCCAAGCGGCTTCTTCCTCTGGCGCGTCTTCGTTTACGCTGGTAAGTCGGATGGGGAAGGTCGGGCGCAAGGCTCGTGTGAAAGCGCAAGGCTCGTGCGAAAGCGCAAGGCTTGTGCGAAGAAGTCTTGCCGATGCGAGAAGCCGTGATCGAGCGAGAGCCGGTGCTGCAAAGCCCGCCCGCCGAGCCGGTTGAGCGGCAAGGGCGCCCAGAGGGAGGAAGGCATGGCCGTCGTCGAAGTGAAGCGTGTGGGCGACATCGCCCTGGTGGCCCTCGATCACCCTCCGGTCAATGCCTTGTCCCAAGCGGTGAGAAGCGGGCTTTCGGAAGCAGCGAAATCTCTCGGCGCCGATAATGGCGTCAAGGCGGTCGTGATCACGGGGGCGGGGCGCTGCTTCTCGGCAGGCGCCGACATCACCGAATTCGGCGGCGGGCCGCGCCAGCCCTCGCTTTATCAAGTGATCCACGACATCGAGGCGCTAGGGAAGCCGGTCGTCGCGGCGATGCACGGCACCTCGCTCGGCGGCGGTTTCGAAGTCGCGCTCGGCTGCCATTATCGCGTCGCCGATGGCAAGGCGAAGATGGGGTTGCCCGAAGTGAAGATCGGGCTCATCCCAGGCGCTGGCGGCACGCAGCGCCTGCCGCGCGCCGTCGGCGTCACGGCCGCGCTCGACATGATCGTCTCCGGCAATCCGATCGACGCAGAGACGGCGCGCAAGGCCGGCCTCGTCGATCGCATCGCCAAGGGTGATCTTGTCGAGGAGGCGCTCGCTTATGCGCGCGAGCTCGCAGCCTCGGGTGCGAAGCCGCGCCGCTTGTCGGAGAAGCCGATGTCCATGGCCGGCATTGCGCCGGACATCTTCGAGAAGAAGCGCGCCTCGCTCGGCCGCCATCCGAGCGGCAAGGTCGCGCCCAACGCCTGCATCGACGCGGTCGAGGCGGCAACGAAGCTGCCCTTCATGGACGGCATGAAGCGCGAGCTCGAGTTGTTCATGCATTGCTACGCGAGCCCCGAGGCGCGAGCGCTCTGGCACGTCTTCTTCGCCGAGCGCGCCGCTTCCGTGATCCCGGACATCGGCCCCGAGGTGAAGCCGCGCACGATTGGCACGATAGGCGTGATCGGTGCCGGCACCATGGGCCAGGGCATCGCGATGAGCTTCGCCAATGCGGGTTTTCCGGTCACCGTCGTCGAGACGGCCCAGGAAGCGCTCGACCGCGGCGTCGCCAAGATGCGCGACACCTATGAATCGGCGGCGGCACGCGGGCGAATGAATTCGGATGAGGCGAAGGCGCGCTTCGCACGGCTCACGCCTTCGCTTTCGCTTGACGACCTCAAGGACAAGGATCTCATCATCGAGGCGGTGTTCGAGAACATGAAGATCAAGAAGGAGGTCTTCGGCAAGCTCGACGCGCTCGCGAAGAAAGGCGCGATCCTCGCCACCAACACCTCGACCCTCGATGTCGACGAGATCGCGCTCGCCACCGCGCGGCCGGGTGACGTGCTCGGCATGCATTTCTTCAGCCCTGCCAACATCATGCGCTTGCTCGAGGTGGTGCGCGGCGCGAAATCCGGGAAGGATGTGATCGCGACCGCCATGGGTCTCGCCAAGCGCATCGGCAAGGTCGCGGTGCTCGCCGGCGTCTGCGACGGCTTCATCGGCAATCGCATGGTCGCGGCCTATGGCGCCGAGGCGCAAGCCCTGGCGCTCGAAGGCGCGACGCCTTCGCAGGTCGACAAGGCGATCACCGATTGGGGCCTTGCCATGGGCCCATTCGCCATGAGCGATCTCGCGGGCATCGATGTCGGCTGGCGCATCCGCCAGGAGCGGCCGCTGACGAATGAGCAACGTATGCGCTATGCGGTGAACGACAAGATCGCCGAGCTCGGCCGCTTCGGCCAGAAGACCGGCCGCGGCTTCTATCTCTATGAGAAGGGCGAGCGCGTCGGAAAACCCGATCCAGAGGTCGAGGCGATGTATGCCGAGGAGGCGAGGCGCCAAGGGATCGCGCGGCGCGAGATCGGCAATGAGGAGATCGTCGAGCGCCTGTTGTTCCAGCTCGTCAATGTCGGAGCGCAGCTCCTCGAGGAGGGCATCGCGCTGCGCGCCGGCGACATCGATACGGTCTATGTCAACGGCTACGGCTTTCCGGCCTGGCGGGGCGGCCCGATGTGGTCGGTCGACGCGATCGGCCTCAAGACCGTGGTCGAGAAGATGCAAGCCTATGAGAAGGCGCATGGCCCGCGCTTCACGCCGGCGCCCTTGCTCTCAAGGCTCGCCGCCGAAGGCAAGAGCTTCAACGAAGGGAGATAGGCATGCGCCGTGCCGTCATCGTCTCGACCGCCCGCACCCCGATCGGCAAGGCCTATCGCGGAGCCTTCAACGACACGTCGGGGCCGACGCTCGCGGCGATCGCGCTGCGCCACGCGACCGAGCGCGCCAAGGTCGATCCCGCCGAGATCGAGGATGTGGTCATGGGCTGCGCCATGCAGCAAGGCACGACGGGCGGCAATTTCGCGCGCCAAACCGTGGTCCGGGCGGGCTTTCCCATCACCATCGCGGGCACGACGATCGACCGCCAATGCGGGTCGGGCCTGCAGGCGATCGCGGTCGCGGCCCGCTCGATCATGCATGACGGCGTGCCGATCGCGGCGGCAGGCGGGGGCGAATCGATCAGCCTCGTGCAGAACGAGCATGCCAACACCTATCGCCACCGCGACGAGACGATCCTAGCGCGGAAGCCCGAGCTCTATCTGCCGATGATCGACACGGCCGAAGTCGTGGCCAGGCGCTACGGCATCCCGCGCGAGACGCAGGACGCCTATGGGCTCGAGAGCCAGCGCCGCACCGCCGCCGCCCAGCAGGGCGGGCGCTTCAACGACGAGATCGTAGCGGTCGAGACCGAGATGGTGGTGACCGACAAGGCGACCGGCGCCACACGCCGAGAGAAGGTCACGCTCGCCAAGGATGAGGGCAACCGCCCCGACACGACGCCCGAGGGGCTCGCGGCGCTGAAGCCGGTGCGCGGCGAGGGCAAGACGATCACCGCCGGCAATGCGAGCCAATTATCGGACGGAGCCTCGGTCTCGATCCTCATGGATGAGAAGCTCGCCGAGAAGCGCGGGCTTCATCCGCTCGGCGTGTTCAAGGGCTTCGTGGCGGCGGGCTGCGAGCCCGACGAGATGGGCATCGGCCCGATTTTCGCCGTGCCTCGCCTCCTCGAGAGGCATGGCCTCGGGATCGGCGACATCGATCTTTGGGAGCTGAACGAAGCTTTCGCCGTGCAGGTGATCTATTGCCGCGACAAGCTCGGCATCGATCCCGAAAAGCTGAACGTCAACGGCGGCGCGATTGCGGTCGGCCATCCTTACGGCATGTCGGGCGCCCGCCTTACGGGCCACGCGCTCATCGAGGGCAAGAGGCGCGGCGCGAAACACGTCGTCGTCACCATGTGCGTCGGCGGCGGCCAGGGCGCGGCCGGCCTTTTCGAAATCGCCTGAGCGATGGCGCGAAGATGAGCAGGCTTTTCGATCTTTCGGGCAAGGTGGCGCTCGTCACCGGCTCCTCGCGCGGCATCGGTCGCGCCATTGTCGAGGAATATGCGCGTGCGGGGGCCAAGGTGGTGATCTCCTCACGTAAGCTCGAAGCTTGCGAGCAAGTGCGCGATCTGCTGCTCGCGGAAGGCCATGACGCCATCGCCATGGCGGCGCATGCCGGCTCGAAAGCCGATCTCGCCTCGCTCGTCGAGAAGAC
>DASZIL010000159.1:0-5290 GCA_035949255.1 Beijerinckiaceae bacterium
GGTTGACGTTGGGATCGAGCAGTTGCGGTATGCTGTTGCCGGTATAGCTAATGGTATTGCCCGCAACGATCGTCGGGGCGGTATTTGTCACCTGCCCTGATGGCGAGACAACGCTACCGCCCGAGGGCGACGAGGTGGCGGGGGGAGGCGGCGGCGAGGGCGAGGTGACGGCCGGAGCCGGCGTGGAGGACGTCGAGGCATCCGACGCATGCGTGGGGGCGCCCGCTTGCGAGGTGTGCGACGTGTCCGTGACATGGGTGATGTCGTTATGGTGCGGGTCGAGCACCATATGCGAGGCAGCCGTGGGCGCGCCCGCCGCGTCGTACATGACGCGCGGCTCCAAGGGCATCAGCCCGGCAAGGGACTGGCGCTTGCGTTTCGCAGCGCCCTGCTTCTTTCCAGCGGGCGGCTTTGTGCCACGCGTCTTCATGATAGGCCCCTCATTCACCCGAAAAGCGGCCGCTTTCCGGGCCTCGAAGACGGGAAACCGCATGAAACCACACGGTTCCCCGCAATTAGACTAGCACGTCTAATGAGGGCTGTGCAGCCTTGACAACATCACAGAAATGTGAAGATAATAGCCGATTAATCCCCCGGAGCTCGAATTAGGCACCGCATCCCTTGCGGCCTCGCGGCCTTTGAGGATCGCAAACGTGTCATTCGCGGCCTCGCGCCCTGCAAGGGCGCGAGGGGAAGGGAATCCATCTTCCCAAACGCTTCCTGGACCCCCTTCCCTCGGCTCGCTTAGTTTACCCTCGGGCGCGCCAAAGGCGCGACCCGGGGGCTCACCTCGCCGGGGGTGACACAAGGGGCCTGGACCCCCCTTCCCCCGCTCGCTTCACTCGCCTCGCCGGGGCGACACAAGGGGTACTTGCGCGGGGTAATCCATCAACACGGGGCCTGCACATGAAAAAGAGCTATTGCGTTTACATCATAACGAACAAGCGCAATGGCACGCTCTATATCGGCATTACGAGCAACCTTCCCCAACGCATGCTGCAGCACAAAAGCCGGGCGATGCCGGGCTTTGCTTCGCCTTATGGGCTAGACCGGCTCGTCTGGTTCGAGATCCATGGCGAGGTGACGGAGGCGATAACACGAGAAAAGCAGTTGAAGGGCTGGAACCGCGCCTGGAAGATCAGATTGATCGAGAGGGCGAACCCGGAATGGAACGAGTTGGACGCCACGATCCTGTGATCGGTGCCCCATACGGTCGTGCGCTGAACGCACCGTGTCATTCCCGGGCTCGCGCCCTGCAGGGCGCGAGGGGAAGGGAATCCATTGCCCCACCGCTTCATGGACCCCCTTCCCCCGGCTCGCTTCACTCGCCTCGCCGGGGGTGACACAACGGTATTGTTCCCCCACCCATTCCCCTCGCCTCACCTGAAGGAGACCTTGACGATTGGGGGTTTCGGCGGGCAAATCCCTTTCCATGACCAGTTTCGTCGAAGCGAGCCCGACGGCGACGCGCAAGAGCGGGGAAATCAAGCTTCACGGCCCGGAAGGCTTCGCCGGCATGCGCCGCGCGGGGCAGCTCGCGGCCGAGGCGCTCGATCTTCTCGTCGATTTCGTGAAGCCCGGCCTCTCCACGACGGCGATCGACCGTTTCGTGCTCGATTTCGCCTTGGCGCACAAGGCTTATCCCGCGACGCTCCTTTACCGCGGCTATCGCTACTCGGTGTGCACCTCGATCAACCATGTCGTGTGCCACGGCATGCCGAACGACAAGCCGCTGCGCGAGGGCGACATCGTCAATATCGACCTCACATTCGTGCTCGACGGCTGGCATGGCGATTCGAGCCGCATGTATCCGATCGGCGCCATCGGGCGGCGCGCCGAGCGCCTCCTCGAGGTGACGCATGAGGCCTTGATGCGCGGCATCGCGGCCGTGCGGCCCGGCGGCACGACCGGCGACATCGGCCAGGCGATCCAGGACTATGCCGAGGCCGAGCGCTGCTCAGTGGTGCGCGACTTCTGCGGCCATGGGCTCGGCCGGCTCTTCCACGACGAGCCGAATATCCTCCACTACGGGCGAAGGGGCGAGGGCGTGCCGCTGAAGCCCGGCATGTTCTTCACCATCGAGCCGATGATCAACCTCGGCAGGCCTCAGGTGAAGGTGCTCTCCGACGGCTGGACCGCCGTGACGCGCGACCGCTCGCTTTCGGCGCAATATGAGCACAGCGTCGGCGTCACCGAGACGGGCGTCGAGGTCTTCACCTTGTCGCCGCGCGGCCTCGACGCGCCGGGGCTCGCAAAGCGCGCATGAGCGAAGGCGGGGGCTCAGGCGCGCCCGAGCCGCCGCCGCATTATCTCGGCCATCGCGACCGGCTGCGCGAGCGCTTCCTCAAATCGGGCGCCGAGGCGCTCCCCGATTACGAGCTCCTCGAGCTCATCTTGTTCCGCGCGCTGCCGAGGCGCGATGTGAAGCCGCTCGCCAAGGCCTTGCTGCGGCGCTTCGGCTCCTTCGCCGAGACGATCGCCGCGCCGCGCGAGCGCCTCATCGAGGTCGAAGGCCTCGGCGAGGGTGCCGCGACCGAGCTCAAGATCATCGAGGCCGCCGCAAAGCGCCTCGCCAAGGGCGAAATCGCCGAACGGCCGGTGCTCGGCTCCTGGAGCGCGCTCATCGAATATTGCCGCACCGCCATGGCCTTCTCGGAGAAGGAGAGCTTGCGCATCCTGTTCCTCGACAAGCGCAACGGCTTGATCGCGGACGAGGTGCAGCAGACCGGCACGGTCGATCACACGCCCGTCTATCCGCGCGAGGTGGTGAAGCGCGCGCTCGAGCTCTCGGCGACGGCGCTGATCCTGGCGCATAACCACCCTTCGGGCGACCCAAGGCCGTCGAGCGCCGATATCCGCGTGACGCAAGAGATCGCGAAGGTCGCAAGCCCGCTCGGCATCCTGGTTCACGACCACATCATCGTCGGCCGCAACGGGCATGTGAGCTTGAAGGAGATGAAGCTGTTTTAGCGTTACACGGATTGGCCTAGGGCACCCATGTCATTCCGATGGTGTCATTCCCGGCTCAGCGCTCCGTAGGGACGCGAGGGGAAGGGAATCCATCTTCCCGCGCCGAGGGTGACACACCTCTAAGTATTGCGGTTGATAGTGAGCTCGTAATGCTTCTGGACGTTGGTGCGAAGCCGAGCGTTACTGGCGTGTCCGAGTGCGCGGCGGCGAGAGAGCGTAGCGGTCACGATGGAGAGAGCTCAGGATGGATATCGAGATCGAGGCCATTCGCAAGATCCTCGCCGCCCAGCCCCGGCCCGCCGGGCTTGCCGAGCGGCGCAAGCGCCTCGATGCGCTCGGCGCGCAATATCGGCTGCCGGCGGATGTGCGCGTCACGCCTGTCGACGCGAATGGCGTGCGAGCCGAGTGGACCGAGACTCCCGTGGCCGACGCCAGCCGCGCGATCCTCTTCCTTCACGGCGGCGGCTATATTTCGGGATCGCTCGATAGCCATCGTCACATGATCGCGGAGGCCGGCCGGCAGGCCGGTGCGCGTACGCTCGCGCTCGATTATCGCCTCGCGCCCGAGCATCCATTTCCGGCAGCGCTCGAGGACGCGCTTTGCGGATATGCCTTCCTCCTCGCGCAAGGCATCGAGCCGCGACGCATTGCGATCGCCGGCGAAAGCGCCGGCGGCGGCCTCGCCGTCGCGGCGCTCGTCTCGATGCGAGACGCCGGTCACGCCCTGCCGGCTTGCGCCTGGCTCAGCTCTCCCTGGGTCGATCTCGAGCTCTCCGGCGTCAGCATGACCGCGAAGGCATCCGTCGATCCGCTGATCCAGAAGCCTTATCTCGAAGAGCTCGCGGCCCTGTACCTCGGCGGCGTCGACGCTCGCACGCCCCTCGCTTCCCCGATCCACGCCAATCTGAGCCGTCTGCCACCGATGCTCGTCCAGGTCGGCTCCGCCGAGACCTTGCTCGATGACGCCGTGCGTCTCGCGGAGGTGGCGGGCGCCGCCGATGTGCGGGTGACCCTCGAAGTTTGGCCACAGATGATCCACGCCTGGCATCTATTTTACCAGCAGGTCGCAGCAGGACGCCATGCGCTGACGAATGTGGGCTCGTTCATCCGTGCGATGCTCGGGTGAACCGGACGCGACCCGCGGGCGGCATGGAAAAATGAACGCTTCGTCTGATGTATTCGAGGGGCGACCGCGCAATATTCGCGGCGAAATTAATTTTCGTATTATCTCACAGCTCGCGGCACGCGAACCCGCCTGCGCGGGCTCAGATGAGCGCCATCACGGCTTTCACCACGGCCAGGATGAAGCCGAAATTGAGCGCGAGGCCGAGCGCGCCGAAGAGCGCCGCGAAGGCCATGATCACGCCGTCGCGCTCGACGAGCGCGAGACCGATGAGGCAAGTCGAGATGCCCATCGGAATTTGCCCGATGAGAGGCGCGGCGCAGACGAGGCCGATCGAAACGACGAGCAGCAAGAGCCCCGCGCCGCGCAACTCCCAGGACGCCGGCACGAAGCTCAAGCGGTGGCGAGAGAAACGCTCGAGCTTGCGCAGCACTGGCGTGGCGCGCGCGAGCACCGCGTCGAGCTTGTCGTGCGCCACCGAGGCGGCAAGCGCCCGGCGCGGAAGCCACGGATGGCGCCGGCCCCAAACGATCTGCAAGGCGATCACGACGAGAAGGAGGCCGCAGACGAGAGGGATCGGTGGCGGCAACGGCAAGACGTTCGGAAGGCCGAGCACGACCATCAAGAGCGCGAAGCCGCGGTCGCCGAGCGAGGAGACGATCTCGCCGAGCGTGACGCGCACACCGTGAGCATCGGCTGCGATCTCGTTCAAGATATCGGAAGTGTGGCGGGCGAAGTTCACGCGCGAGCGGGCTTTCAGAAGGATTTCGATGCGGATGGATGGCGCGACCCCGACGCCGCCGGGGGCTTCTAGCCGATCTTGGCGCAAAGCAAAAGCCTTCGCGCGATGACCTTTGTACGATGGCCTTGGCTTTTCTCTTCGAATCTCCAAATAAAAGTCGCTGGAAACGTCTTCGACAGCAATCGCGACCGGCAACCAAAGCAGAGGCCGGTACCGAGGATCTCGTTGCGTCATGTCCGTTGTGTCGCCTTCGTCGTGTCAACCCGGGCAAGGGGGTCCAGGAAGCGGTGAACGAAGATGACACCGTGGAAGCGACGCGCGGCGCGATCAATTGATGGCGAATTCCTTGTCGCAAAGACGAAGCTCGCAGGGCTTGATCAGCTTCGAATGCGCGACGCGCACCGAGAACAAGGGACCGTCGAGCTTTTGGGCCCAAAAGCTCAGGAAATCATGGA
>DASZIL010000160.1:0-34301 GCA_035949255.1 Beijerinckiaceae bacterium
CTGCACAACGCGCACAAGGCCTCGAGCGCGATCGTGAACATCGTCGGCGACCACGCCGTCTATCATCGCCGCTACGACGCGCCGCTCACCTCCGACATCGAATCGGCCGCCAAGACCGTGTCGTCCTGGGTGCGAACCTCGCCCGATGCCAAATCCGTCGCCGCCGACGGCGCCGCGGCGATCGCCGCTTCCCTCACCAGCCCCGGCCGGGTCGCCACCTTGATCCTGCCGGCCGACACGGCGTGGAACGAGGGCTCGGGCGTTGCGCCCGTGCCGAGCGTCGAGCAGCCGAAGGAGGTCGCGAAGGAGGCAATCGCCGAGGCCGCGCGCGTGTTGCGCTCGGGCGAGCCGACCGTGATCCTTCTCGGTGGGCGGGCGCTGCGGCAAGGCGCGCTCGAGCTTGCCGGCAAGATCGCGACGAAGACGGGCGCGCGCCTTATCGCCGAAGGCTCCGTCGCCCGCACCGAGCGCGGCGCCGGCAGGGTGGCCGCGAGCCGCCTCCCCTATCCGGTCGATCAGGCGCTCGACATGCTGAAGGGCGTGAAGCACCTCATCCTCGTGGGCGCGCGCACGCCCGTCGCCTTCTTCGCCTATCCGAACAAGCCGAGCCTGCTCGTCCCGAAGGAATGCCAATCCCATCAGCTGGCGAGCCGCGCCGAGGACATCGCACAGGCGCTCGAATGGCTGGCAGACGAGCTCGGCGCGCGCGGCGAGAAGGCGCCGATCATCCCCTATGCGAAAGCGACGCCCGCAACGGGCGCCATCACACCCGAAACGCTCGGCCAGTCCATCGGCGCGCTCCTGCCCGAGAACGCGATCGTTGCGGATGAATCGATCACGACCGGGCGTGGCTTCGCCAAGGCGACGCGGGCGAGCCATCCCCATGATTGGTTGCAGAACATGGGAGGCTCGATCGGGCTATGCATGCCGCTCTCGATCGGCGCCGCCGTCGCCTGCCCCGACCGCAAGGTCGTGTCGCTCGAATCGGACGGGAGCGGCATGTACACGCTTCAGGCGCTGTGGACGCAGGCGCGCGAGAATCTCGACATCGTGACGCTCGTCTTCGCCAACCGCACCTATGCGATTCTGCGTCATGAGCTCACCAATGTGGGGGCGCAAAATGTCGGCCGCAAAGCGCTCGACATGCTCGACATCGACAGGCCCGATCTCGATTGGGTGGCGATGGCGCGCGGCATGGGCGTGCCGGGCACGCGGGTGGAGACGATGGAGGCCTTCAATGCGAGCTTCGCCGAGGCCGTCTCGACGCGCGGCCCCTCGCTGATCGAGGTGGTGCTGTAACCGGATGTCGGCGAGGGTGCTCGCGCGTGCCCGTGCCCCAATCGCGAGCGGTTTTTAAGCGATAAGCAGCAACGCGCCGGTGGTGAAGAGTGCGAATCTCCAAACGATATCGAGGTTCAGCCACGCGTGGCGAATGACGCCGACGCCGAGCCAATCGTGGACGGCAACGGCGACGGCAGCGGTGGTGAGGATCATCGCCAGGGAGTGAACGCCGACACCCGCGAAAGCGGCCGCGACCGGCCCGGCGAAAGTCGCCGTCCCGGGCGCGGAAGGAAAGCACAGCGGCATCAAGACCGGCCACAGCATGAGGCCGGCGCCATGGGCGGTGGCCATCAGGAAAGACCATAGGCCGAGCCCCCAAAGCCCGACCTGCATGCCGACGCGCACCCGGTGACGATGGCCGTAGCGCCAATGATAGGCAGCCCATGCCACCAGCAGGATGGCCGAACCGGCGCGCACCAGGACATGGGGAACGAGGTAATCGGTGGTGAGCAGCAGGCCCGCGACCACGGCGATCGAAAGCGCGTGACCGATCGCGATCGGAACCAGCGAGACGAGCACGACCGCGCGGTTTTGCCGATGCAGCCCGAGCGCGACGGCAAACAACCACCCCATGGCCGGGTTGAGGCCATGAAAGGCCCCAAGTCCGGCAATGGCGAGCAAGGGCAGGGTCTCCGTCATCTGGGCCGGCAGCTGAGAGGCGGGCGAGGCGCACCGGGCAAGGCGCCGCTCGCCGGATCGTTCAGGGATAGCAATAGGAATCGGAGGAGCAATCGCCGCCTTCGAGACGGACCTGGTGCGGCCGATGCGGCTTCGGCCACGCCACGAAGAATTTCGGATCGAAGGCGATGCCGCCCTCCGGCCTCGCGTCGAGTTTCACCATCCAGCCGTCGATGCCCTCTGGATAGAATTGGGGATCGATGGCGCCGTAGAGCGAGTTGGTGAAATAGACGCGACGGCCGTCGCGACTGATCTCCACCATCTGCGGCCCCCCGCTCAGCGCCCCGTTCCTGGCACCCGGATGCGTCGCCCTCGAGACGATGCCCCCGATGCGAACCTTGCCGGTGAGCTTCGGGTTGAAGGGATCGGACACGTCGTATTGCTGAAGGTCGCCCGTGCCCCAGCAGGCCACATAGAGAAAACGATCGTCCATCGACAGATCGATGTCGGTGACGAGCGGCGGCACGGCCTTGAACCCCTTCAGCATCGGCGGCAATTGCTCCTCAGCTGCCGGCTCGGCCGGAATCTCGATCACTTTCTTGACCGCCCATTTCTCGCCTTCGCGGTACCAGGTCCAGATCGAGGAGGAGAGGTTCTCGAGGCTCACCACGCAATTGACGAAGCCATAGGCCTTGGTCGGGTCGTGCGCCGGACGAAGCTCGAAGACCAGCTGGTATTTATCGCCGAAATCGATGGTCTGCAGGTGCTTGCGCTTGTGCAGGTCCCAGAAATGCAAGCGGCGGCCGTATTTCGCCCCGAGCAGGATCTCGGGAACAAGGCCGCTCTCGAAAGTATCGGGCGTGCCCCATTCGCTCGTCACCAGCGTGTCGTGCCCGAGGTGCCACCAAGCGTCATAGGCGAGGTGCTGAGGTCCGCGATCCATCTCCCATTGACCGCGCACGTCGAATGTCTCGTGGTCCATGAGGAAGATGCCGCCCGGCCCCTTGCCTTCGCGATTGCCGAGAGCCGCGACGTAAATTCCCTCGGGGCCGCAATGCACCGTGTGCGGCCTCGAATATCCGGCTCGCTCGGCCACCTCCTCGGGCTCGATCACTTTCACGATCTTTGGATTTTTCGCATCGGGCTTCGTGTCGAGGATGTGGATGCGCGAGGACCTCAACCCCGGAACGACGAGATAGCGACGCTCGGCGTGCGCGTGCGGGGCGTTGGGGCAGAGGCAGGACGAACAGGCGTTCCAGCCGAAATGGTGGAGCTCGTCACCGGGATTCGGCATCGCGGTGCTGCCCACTATCGTCGAATAGGTGCGGGAACGCGGGTCGACGTCGACGACCGCAATGGCATCCGGCGTCTTTCGGTCCGGATCGAAGGCTGCGACGTAGGCGATAGTTTCCGGTTTGGCCTTCATCGCCATGCGCGGGGACGGATAGAAACTGGGATCGACGGTCCAGGTCGCCATGTCGCGTTCTCCTCTCGATGCGTGTCACGCCCCCTTTTCGCTCCGGCCGACAGCGGCCCCGCTCGAGGAAAAATCGAAGCGGGTTTGAGGCGGAATGGGGGTGTGCGGCTCAAACCATAACGGATGATACGAAAACCGCCGCATGATTTCTTTGAGCCGTGCGACCGCCCCGCGACCGCGGCGGCATGATCGACCCCATCCGTGGATCGGCTTTTCCCTTTCGACGCGACACGCGCCGCTCGCCGGGCGGCTGTCATCGGTGACGCCAACCTCGGTTCGTGACCGATCGCGCGCCGCCCCTATAGGTCGCGGCGACCCACCTTGCTCCTTGCCCGTCAGGACGCGGTTCGCCACGACCGGCATGGTCGTCGGACGATTGCCGAAACCAAGACAGAGGATAGCGCCGCGCGTCGCCGAGCGGGAAACTCCTATTTCTTGCTCGGGTCGTCGGCCGGATCGACATAGGTGATCGCGAACGGGCCTTGTCCATGGACCTGGACGATCGCCGGGCTCGATGCCCAGGCGTAATGGTTCATGTTCGCTGGGGCTTCGGCGAACCCGCCCGCGGTCAGCATCATGCCTTTCTTGGGATCGAGCTTGTCGCCCATCCCGATGTTGAATTTGCCCGAAATCACCGTGACGTATTCGGAGGTCGGATGGTTATGGGCGGGAATTTTGTAGCCAGCCGGCATTTTCAATCTGACGACGTAGAGATCGTCCTTGAAGGGGTCGCCGGAAACGACCGCGATTTTGGCGCCGGGCGGAAAGACGTTCGGCGCGGGGCCCCATTTCAGATCCTTGGCGTTCATCGGCATCGACATGTCTTGTGCGTTCGCCATTGCTCCAGCCGCGAGGAAGAATGCGAGAGCAAGCAAGGATTTGCGCATGACCGACTCCCTGATTTGGCGTTTATTCATGAGAAAATCTAAGCGACAGAAGAATACCCTACTCGATAACCAAATTCGCTTCCATAATTGCTTTCACGGCTTTCGAAGCCTGCGGTTCTATACCTGATAAACGCGCTCGATAATCCTCCGATTGTCACGGACCAATCGATGAACCGATTCGTGGTCCCGCTAAAATCCTGACCGCTCCGGCGGATTTTTAAAAGGATTAAGCAGACGGACTTCGCGACTTGCAAAATCCTTTATGTTGCGCGTGACGAGAACAAGCTCCCGTTGGAGCCGAAGGAAAGCGGCGCTGACGCAGCTGTGGACGGCCGGCCTTTTGGCAGCCGTCGCTCCATAAGCTCGTCCTACCTCTCGCCCCCATGGTCCCGGCACCATTCGGCCACCTCGCGATGCGTCGCGAACCAGCATTTGCCGCTGGCCTTCATGTATTTGATGAGCCGCTCGAGGAGAGCGACCCGGCTGCGGTGGCCGATGATGTGAGGGTGCATCGTCAGAAGGAAAAGCCCGCCCTCCGCGAGAGCGCCGTCGAACTCGGCGCGGAAGATCTCCTCGACCGCCGAGGGCGGCGTGTAGGGCCTCAAGCCCGAGAAGCGCTCCATGTTGAAATAGACGGCGTCGTCCTTGATCCATTCGGGCGGCAGCTCGACGATGCCGGTCGGCTCGCCGCCGGCGGTGAGCTCGTAAGGCTCGTCATCCGCCATCAAGCTCGAATCGTAAAGGAGTTTCATCTCGCGGATGATACGCAACGTATTCACCGAGAAGTCCCAGCTCGCGGTGCGCATGCCGACGGGATCGCGGCCAGCGAGCTTCGACAGCACCTCGGCCGCTCGGAAGCTCAAATCGCGCTCTGCCTTATAGGGAAGCGTCGTGTTGCGCTCATGGATCCATGAATGGATGCCGATCTCATGGCCGTCCGCCGCGACGCCGCGCACCTCGTCCGGGTGCAAGAGGGCCGAGACGGCCGGATAGAAGAAGGTCACCGGGATGGCCTCCTTTTGCATCAGGGCGCGCAGGCGAGGCACGCCTTGGCGATTGCCGTATTGGCCTTGGCTGATGCGCATCGGGCTCGGATCGGCATCGCGCAGCGGGATCGTCTCGTGATCGGCATCGAAGGAGAGCGCGACCGCGCAGCGCGCCTCGTTCGGCCAGGCTTTCGGCCGCAAGCTTCGCCCCGCGCGCGCCCGCTCGACGATGCCGCGCCAGACGGGCTCTTTCCATTCCCAAGGCTCTCCCTTCGGGTGAGATTTCTTGTCGCTTTGAGATTTCTTGTCGCTCTGAATTTTCTTGTCGCTCATGGCGCATTCCCTTTTCTTGATCGAGGGCTCATTTCCCGCCGTCGACGCTGAGCACCTGCCCGTTGACGAAGCCCGCGAGCTCCGAGGCGAAAAAGATGACGGCATTGGCGATATCCTGCGCCGAGCCGAGGCGCTTCAACGCGATGCGCTCGACGAGCGCCTTCTGCCCCTCCGCCCCATAACCCTCCCATTGCTTCTCCGTCGCCGGGTTCGAGCGCACGAAGCCGGGCGCCACGCTGTTCACCGTGATGCCGAAGGGCCCAAGCTCATGGGCGAGCTGGCGCGTCAACCCGACGAGCGCGTGCTTTGCCGAGCAATAGGCCTGAATGCCCGTAAGCGAGGCCTGCAAGCCCGCGCCCGAGCTGATGTTGATGATCCGGCCTTGCCTCGCCCTCTTCATTCCGGGCGCCGCGGCGCGCGACAAGGCGAAGGCCGCGCCAAGATTGATGGCGATGATCTTGTCCCAATCGGCGTCGCCGACCTCCTCGAGCGGCTTCGGGCCCTGTCCCGCGACACCGCCCGCGTTGTTGACGAGAATGTCGACGGCGCCACCGGCGTCCTTCTCGACCTCCTTGATCCACGCGGCCGCGGCGGCGCGATCCGTGAGATCGACACGCTTCGTCGTGACACCGGCCTTCGTGATCGTTGCGAGTTCCTTCTCGAGAAGGTCGCAACCATAAACGCTTGCGCCCAGCGACGCGAAGCTTTCCGCAATGGCGCGGCCAAATCCGATGCCCGCCCCGCTCACCACGACCGTCTTGTCCTTGAAACTGATGTTCATTCCGCGCTCTCCCTCACCCCACCCCCTTGGCGAGGCCCTCCCTGGCGTCGAGGGCCACTCCGTTGCGGTCACCCGCGCCTAATCTTTTCTTCCATCACGCCGCGGCCCCGATGACAACTTCAGGGCGTCGCAAGCATAGCAAGGGTCGCTCGGGCGTCGCCTGCAAAAACCGAAACCCCGGCTTGCGTCCGCTCGGCGTCACCGGCGGCGAAATTCATGATAGGCTGAAGCGATACGGCTTTGCCAAGAGAAGCTTCTTGGAGAAGCTCCTTGAACCGAAGGAGCTTCGCGTCGCCGATCTTCATCGGCGATGGGATGAAGCACTCCAAGGGCGAGAAATGCGAGCCGCGCGCAGGAGAGGAAATCATGAGCGAAACCGCCGCCACCCGTCGCCTTTCCAAATGGCTTTCCGTGTTCGGGCAAGCGCTCAAGCGCGGCGATGCCGAGAGCGCGGCCTTGATGTTCGCCAAGGAGAGCTATTGGCGCGACCTTCTGGCCTTCACCTGGAACATCAAGACGGCAGAAGGGCGCGACGCCATCGCGGCCATGCTCGGCACGACGCTCGTGAGCGCGCGCCCGGAGAATTGGCGCCTCGACGGTGAGGCGAGCGAAGCGGGTGGAGTCACCGAGGGCTGGTTCACCTTCGAGACGCAGCTCGCTCGCGGCCACGGCCATCTGCGGCTGAAGGGCGACAAATGCTGGACCTTGCTCACGGCGATGACCGAGCTCAAAGGGCATGAGGAGAAGGCCGGCCCCACGCGGGAGAAGGGCGTCGAGCATGGCAGCGTGAAGGCGCGGCGCACCTGGCTCGACCGCAAATCGGCCGAGGAGGCGGAGCTTGGCCACAAGCGCCAGCCCTATTGCCTGATCGTGGGCGGCGGCCAGGCCGGCATCGGGCTTGGAGCGAGGCTCAAGCGTCTCGGCGTTCCGACCCTCATCATCGACAAGCACGAGCGGCCGGGCGACCAATGGCGCAAGCGCTACAAATCGCTCTGCTTGCATGACCCGGTCTGGTACGACCACATGCCCTATCTGCCGTTTCCCGAGCATTGGCCGGTGTTCTCGCCCAAGGATAAGATCGGCGACTGGCTCGAGATGTACACGAAGGTCATGGAGCTCAATTATTGGCCCTCGACCGAGTGCAAGAGCGCCTCGTATGACGAGAAGCGCAAGGAATGGACCGTGAAGGTCAAGCGCGGCACGAAGACGATCACGCTCAAGCCGAAGCAGCTCATCCTCGCGACCGGCATGTCGGGCGTCCCGAACCTTCCGAGCTTCCCCGGCGCCCGGCGCTTCAAGGGCGTGCAGCACCATTCGAGCCGACATCCGGGCGGGGAAGCCTACAAAGGCAAGAAATGCGTCGTCATCGGTTCCAACAATTCGGCGCACGACATCTGCGCCGATCTCTTCGAGCACGGCGCCGATGTGACGATGGTGCAGCGCTCCTCGACCCATGTGGCGCGTTCCGACACGCTCATGGAGCTCGGTCTCGGCGCGCTTTATTCGGAGGCCGCCGTGAAGGCCGGCATTACGACCGAGAAGGCGGATATGATCTTCGCCTCGATCCCCTACGCGCTCCTCGCCGGTTTCCAGGTCCCCGTCTACAAGGAGATCGCCAAGCGCGACGCGAAATTTTATCAAAAGCTCGAGAAAGCGGGCTTCATGCATGATTGGGGTGATGACGACTCCGGTCTCTTCATGAAATATTTGCGGCGCGGCTCGGGATATTACATCGACGTCGGCGCCTCCGATCTGATCGCCGACCGCAAGATCAAACTGAAGAGCGGCGTCGACGTGACCGAGATCACCGCGAATGGGGTGCGGCTCGGCGACGGCAGCGAGCTTCCGGCGGACCTCATCGTCTATGCCACGGGCTATGGCTCCATGAACGGCTGGGCCGCGAAGCTCATCTCGCCCGAAGTGGCGGAGAAGGTCGGCAGATGCTGGGGCCTCGGCTCGAGCACCAGGAAGGACCCGGGGCCCTGGGAGGGCGAGCTTCGCAACATGTGGAAGCCGACACGCCAGGAGGCGCTGTGGTTCCACGGCGGCAATCTGCACCAGTCGCGCCATTACTCGAAATATCTCGCGCTGCAGATGAAGGCGCGGCTCGAGAACGTTGCAACGCCCGTCTACGGCCTTGCCGAGGTTCACCATGTGAGCTGATCGGCCTTGGCGCGCATCGATCGCGCGCCTTTGGTTCTCGGGCCGCGACGAAGGCTCTCGAATGAGACCCCTTTGGCGGGCGGAACGGCGATTTGCGCGCCAAGCCGAGAATGAGGCCAATCTTCGACGAACCCCGCCCAAATCCTCGATGTTCATGGCCCCGCGGCCGGAGCAGAACCCCAACCTCACCGGAACGTTATTGGACGCGGATGAAACTCGCCGCGATCACAATCGTAAGAGTTCTCATCATGAGAACCTTGTCCGGAGACGAGGATGCTTGCCCGCGAAATGACGTCACCCGCGGCTGCCGCGCCTGAAAGGCGAAGCCTTGCCCGGGATCCGCCGGTTGAACCGCGCTGGTTTCGTCGGCACTCCGGGCTTGTGCGCGTCACCCATTGGGTGAATGCCCTGTGCTTCATCCTCTTGTTGATGAGCGGCTTGCAAATCTTCAACGCGCATCCGGCGCTCTATATCGGCGCGCAATCCGATTTCGAGCATCCGACGATTTCGATCTCGGCCCGCCGTGCTGACCACGGCATCAAGGGCGAGACGATGCTCTTCGGCCACGCCTTCGACACCACGGGCGTGCTCGGCGTCTCCACCACGGATGGGCAGTTGACGCCGCGTGCCTTTCCGAGCTGGAGCACCATCCCGAGCTATCAAGACCTCGCGACAGGGCGGAGGTGGCACTTCTTCTTCGCCTGGCTCCTCGTGCTGAACGGCCTTGCCTATTTCATCTTCGGCTTCGCGAGCCGCCATTTCCGGCGCGACCTTCTGCCGAGCCCCGCGGAGCTTCGTCATATCGGCGCCGACATCATCGAGCATCTGCGCCTGCGCTTCCCGCGCGGGGAAGCGGCGAAGCGCTACAATGTGCTCCAGCAGCTCGCCTATCTCGCGGTGGTGTTCGTGCTGTTCCCGCTCGTCGTGCTGACCGGCCTCACCATGTCGCCCGGCATCGACACCGCCGTCCCGCAGCTTCTTTTCGTCTTCGGCGGGCGACAAACGGCGCGCCTCATTCATTTTCTAGCGGCGTCGGGGCTCGTCATCTTCGTCATCGTGCATCTCGCGATGGTGCTCGTCTCCGGCGTCTGGAACAACATCCGCTCGATGATCACGGGCTGGTACGATCTGGGAAAGCAGCCTCGATGAAAATGCGGGACGCAAGTTTCATAGGGAAGGCGCCCCATCGGCGAGGCTTCCTCGCCGCGGCACTGTCGCTCGGCGGGTTTACGCTCTCGGGTTGCGACCGTGTGTCGAATGAGCCGCATGCGCGCTCGCTTCTTGGGGCCGCGAACGCGCTCACCTACCGGGTGCAGCGTTTTCTCCTCGGCGCTCACCGTCTCGCGCCCGAATATGGCGAGGCCGACATCTCGCCCGTCTTTCGCGCCAATGGCTCGACCGACCCGCAGGACGATGAATATCTCGATCTCGCGGACAATGATTTCGCCGATTGGCGGCTCAAGGTCGATGGGCTCGTCGAGCATGAGCTTTCGCTCTCGCTCGAAGATTTGCGCGCGCTTCCCTCTCGCACGCAGATCACGCGCCATGATTGCGTCGAGGGCTGGAGCTGCATCGGCAAATGGACGGGCGTGCCGCTTGCCGAAATCCTGTCGCGTGCCGTCATCAAGCCGCAAGCGCGCTATGTCGTCTTCCACTGCGCCGACACCTTGAACGACGGCAGCTTGAGCGATGATCCGGAATCGATCCGCTATTACGAGAGCATCGATCTTATCGATGCCGCCCATCCGCAGACGATCCTTGCCTATGAGATGAACGGCAAGACGCTCGACATCGCCCATGGCGCGCCGCTGCGCCTCCGGCTCGAGCGCCAGCTCGGCTACAAGATGGCGAAATACGTCACGCGCATCGAGCTCGTGCGCAGCCTTGCCGGGCTGCACGGCGGCAACGGCGGCTACTGGGAGGATCGCGGCTACGAATGGTATGCCGGGATTTGAGGCGACTCTCTTTTTTCGTTGACAGCTTACTAATTCCCCATTTTTCCACGCTTCGTGCAAGCTCCGATCGGCCGGGTGGCGCGCCGAAAATAGGGTAAAAGTAACATGTCACCGTTTTAGAGAGCACAGCCGATCCGCCCGGACGATCTGCCCTTGTGCGCGGGCGCAAGCCGGTTATCCTGCCGCGCCAATCAACCATCCACCTTTCAAGCCTTTCAGGTTTCCATGAACCCCAACCTCATCTTGCGCGGCGGGCGCGTCATCGATCCGTCGCAGAAAATCGATGCCGTGATGGACGTCGCCTTCGCGGACGGCAAGGTCGCCGCCGTGGGCGCCAATCTCGAGGCGAATGCCGGCACCGAGGTTCGGGATGTCTCCGGCCATGTCGTCACGCCGGGCCTCATCGACCTGCACACCCATGTGTATTGGGGCGGCACCTCGCTCGGCATCGATGCCGAGGAATTCTGCCGCACCTCCGGCGTCACCACGGCGGTCGACACCGGCAGCGCCGGCCCTGGCAATTTTCACGGCTTCCGCAAGCATGTGATCGAGCGCTCACAGGTGCGCATCCTCGCCTATCTGCATGTCTCCTTCGCCGGCATTTACGCCTTCTCGAACAAGATCATGGTGGGGGAGAGCGAGGAGATCCGCCTGATGGCGCCGCTCGAGGCGGCCGAGGTCGCGGAGAAGAACCGCGACGTCATCGTCGGCATCAAAGTGCGCGTGGGACTTCACGCCTCGGGCACGCAAGGGATCCACGCGCTCGACATCGCGCTCCAGGTCGCCGAGGAAACCGGCATGCCGCTCATGGCCCATATCGACCACCCACCGCCGAGCTACGAGCATGTCATCTCGCGTCTGCGCCCGGGCGACGTGCTCACCCATGCGTTCCGCCCCTTCCCCAACTCACCAGCCACCGCGCAGGGGACCGTGAAGCAAGATGTGATCGCGGCGAGGAAGCGCGGCGTGCTCTTCGACATCGGGCACGGCAAGGGCTCCTTCGCCTTCAAGACGGCGCGCGCCATGCTGGCGAACGGCTTCGAGCCCGACACCATCTCATCGGATGTGCATACGCTGTGCATCAACGGCCCCGCCTTCGACCAGGTGACGACGCTCTCGAAATTTCTGTGCCTCGGCATGCCGCTCGAGCGCGTGATCGCGGCCTCGACCGTGAACGCGGCGATGGCGCTGAAGCGCCCCGAGCTCGGCTCGCTCAAGGCGGGTTCCGTCGGCGACGCGACGGTGCTCGTGATCAAGGAAGGCAAGTTCGACTATGTGGACGTCACCGGCGAGCATTTGACGGGCGATCGGCGCATTCTCTCGCAAGGCGTCGTCATCGCCGGCAAATGGTGGCATCCCAAGCGTGGCAACAAATTCAGGAGGATCGACGCATGAGCGCGGAAGATAAATTGAAGGCGATGGGGCTCACCCTGCCGGCGACGCCGAAACCGTTGGCGAATTACGTCTCGTACAAGAAGGTCGGTGATCTTGCCTTCCTCTCGGGCCAGGGCCCGCGCTATCCGGACGGCAGCTTCGCCACCGGCAAGGTCGGCCGCGACGTGACCGTCGAGCAAGCCTATGAGCATGCCAAGCTCGTCGGCCTCGGCCTTCTGTCCGTCGCCAAGGCCGCCGCAGGTTCGCTCGACAAGGTTGAGATGATCAAGATGCTCGGCATGGTGAACGCCGTTCCGGAATTCACTCAAGGGCCGCAAGTGATCAACGGCTGCTCGGATCTCTTCGTCGCCGTGCTCGGCGACAACGGCCGCCATGCGCGCTCGGCCGTCGGCATGGGCTCGTTGCCGGAAAACATCACGGTCGAGATCGAGGTGGTGATCCGCGTGCTTCCCTGAGGCGAAGCCGCCTGACGCCGATGAAACGCGCGCATTGAGGCCTGCCGGCGCGTCTCACGCCCCGATCTCCAGCTCGAAGACCGCCACGATATGGCGCGGCAGCCGGCGTGGCGCGACGAGCACCGCATCGGCGCGCAAATCGCAGGCCGCGGCCCAGGGGTTGCGCGTGAGCCAATGGGCAGCGGCGCGGCTGAAGACGCGACGCTTGCCGGGCCCGATGGCCTCAAGCGCCGCCTCGAAAGCGTCGCGCGCCTTCACCTCGACGAAGGCGATGGCGCGACCGCGCCGCATGATGAGGTCGATCTCGCCGCCCTTGCCGCCGTAGCGGCGCGCCAGCGGCCGATAGCCCTTGAGCATGAGAAAGACGAGCGCCAGGGTTTCGGCCCGAAAGCCACGCTTCATGGCGCGCCGACGACGCGCCAAAGGCGAGTCCGTGCCCTTCACCGCGAGTCCGCGCCCCTCACCGCGAAGCCTCGCCGTTCACCGCTCGAGCCGCCGCGTGAGCTCCAGCGCGCGGGCATAGACCTCGCGGCGCGGCAAGCCGGTGTCGGCGGCGACGCGTCCCACGGCTTCCTTGAGCGAATGGCCCTCGAGCGCCTTCACGAGACGCTCATCGAGATTTTCCATCGCTTTTGCCGACGCTCCCTCTTCACCGGAGCCACCGATCACCACCACGACTTCGCCCTTGGGGGGCGGCGCTTGCGCATAGGTTTGCGCGAGCTCGGCGAGCGAGCCGCGCCGCACCTCCTCGAAGAGCTTTGTCAGTTCACGCGTCACCGCGGCCTGGCGCGCGCCGAGCACCGCCGCCGCATCTTCGAGCATGGCGGCAAGCCGGCGCGGTGATTCGAAGATGACCAGCGTGCCGGGAACGCTCGCCAATTGCGCGAGGCGGCTGCGTCGCGCGGCCTCCTTCTGTGGCAGGAATCCCTCGAAGAAGAAGCGGTCGGTCGGCAGCCCGGCAACCATCAGCGCGGCAAGCACCGAGGAAGGGCCCGGCAGGCCCGTCACCGCGATCCCCTCGGCCAGCGCCGCCTCGACGAGCTTGAATCCTGGATCTGAGATGAGCGGCGTTCCGGCGTCCGACACGAGCGCGATTTTCGCCCCTTGCTTGAGCCTCGCGAGGATCGCGGGGCGGACCCGCTCCGCGTTGTGCTCGTGGTAGGCTTCGAGCGGGGTCTTGAGGCCATAATGGCCAAAAAGCCGGCGCGTCACCCTTGTATCCTCGGCAAGCACGGTATCGGCACCCGCGAGCGTCGCGAGAGCCCGCAATGTGACATCGCCGAGATTGCCGATGGGCGTCGCGACGATGTGAAGCCCCGGCCCGAGCGTCGCTGGCCGAAGGCTTGGCAAGACAAGGCTTGGCAAGACAAGGCTTGGCGAGTGAAGGCTTGGCGAGTGAAGGCTTGGCAAGGCAAGCGCCGAGGCGCCCGAAGCGGCGCCTTCACGCTGATTCGTTTCCGGAGAATCTCGTCCCGGCAAGGCTAGCTCCCCATTCCACGCCCTTGCATAAGGCCTTTTGAAAGCGACCGGTAGCGAGTCTTGCAAGAATCGGGAGGGTCGGCGGAGCGCCCAACGCTTCTCCTCCCGACACAATATCGCCATGGAAGGATTGATGTTGCGCCCGCACCGTCGGCGTGCCTAAGAATTTCGTTAAAAGGACGTAAGGGGAAATGTGGTGAGGTGGCGGCATGTTGCGCTATCAGCGGGCGGGGAAAAGATTTGCTATGAGCTTTTCGATGAAAAACACCACGCCGCCCGGTCCTGCCGGCTCCTTTCGACCGAACTTTCCTCGCACCGGCCGCCGGCTGGCGCTCGCCGGCATCGTGACTTGCCTTCTCGCGGCGTGCTCGGGGGCGGGATTTCCCGGCTTCGAGCAGACGCCTGCGGTTCCCACCGTCGGCAATTCGGGAGGCGTCAAGATCGCGCTCATCTTGCCGCTCAGCGCCGGCGGACAAACGGCGATCGCGGCGAATTCGCTCAAAAACGCCGGCGAGCTCGCCATCGCCGAGGCCAATTCCCCCAATGTGCAGCTCCTCGTCAAGGATGACAAAGGCACTTCCGACGGCGCCGCGGCGGCCGCGCAGGAAGCGATCAACGAAGGCGCCGAGCTGATCGTGGGGCCCTTGATCGCAGCGAATGTCCAGGCTGCGGCGGCGGTCGCCCGGCCGGCCGGACGGTCGATGATCGCGTTTTCCTCGGATGCGAGCGTCGCTTCGCGCGGCGTCTATCTGTTGAGCTTCATGCCGGGCACTGATGTCCAGCGCATCGTCAGCTACGCGGCGGCGCAGGGCAAGCACTCCTTCGCCGCGCTTGTCCCCGACACGGCCTACGGCCAGGTCACGAGCGGGGCTTTCCAGGAGGCGGTGACGCGAGCGGGCGGGCGCGTCGTGGCGCTCGAGCATTACGGTCCCGATCACAACCAGACGATCGATACGGTGAAGCGCCTCGCGCCGAGCTTGCAAGAGGCGGATGCGCTCTTCATTCCCGATGGCGCGGACACGCTTCCCGCAATCCTCGAGGCGCTTGTCACGGGCGGGGTCGATTTGAAACGGCTCAAGCTCATCGGCACGGGGGTATGGAACGATCCGAAGCTGTTTCGCTTGCCGCAATTGCAAGGCGCCTGGTTCCCGGCGCCGGAGCCCTCGGGTTTCGCCGCCTTCGCGCAGCGCTATCGGGCACGCTACAATGCCGAACCGTCGCGCATCGCGTCGCTTTCCTATGACGCGTTGTCGCTTGCGGCGGCGCTCGTGCGCACGCAAGGGTCTCAGCGCTTCTCCGAAACCGTGCTCACGAACCCCTCGGGATTCGCGGGCGCGGATGGGCTCTTCCGCTTCCACCCCGACGGCACGAGCGACCGCGGCCTCGCGGTTCTCGAAATACGCAATGGCTCGGCGGTCATGGTGAGCCCGGCGCCGAAGTCCTTCGCGGGGAGTTGAGCGCGCGCCCGAGGTTGAGGCTTTCGCACATGGCGGTACCTGGTCTTGAGGCGATCATGCTCCAGGAGATCCATCGGTCATGATTCGCGCGCTCCTTCGCGGTCTCGGCTATCTCGGCTTGGCGCTCGGCTTCATCGCCTTCGTCGACGATGGCGCACGCTACATCGCCAATAACGAATGGTCATTTCTCGCGATCGGCGCGGCCATCGACGCGGTGCTGCCGCGTGCGTATGCGGGCTGGGAAGCGGCCGCCAAGCTCAAGCTTCCGGGCTTCCTTTGGGACCCGGTGCTGACGCGTGCGCTCGCCCTTCCGTTCTTCGTGGTGGCGGCGGTGATCGGCGTCTTGCTCCTCCTTCTGGGCCGCAAGCGCAAGCCCCCGATCGGTTACTCGAACCGCGATTGAAGTGAGGAGTGAAGGAGCGAGTAGCGAAATAGCGAATAGTTATCCCTCTTCACTGTTCACTCTTCACTACTCGCTACTCGCTACTAACGACCCCCCAGCGGATTTCCCGCTCGCCATGGGCCGCGAGCCAGACGTTGGCGCGTGAGAAAGGCCTCGAACCGAAGAATCCCCGATACGCCGAGAGCGGCGAGGGATGCTCGCTCGCGACGATGAAGTGGCGCGTCTTGTCGATCAGCGCGGCGAATTTTTGCGCCTTGAGGCCCCAGAGCAGAAAGACCACGCGAGGCCGCTCGCGCGCCACCGCGAGGATCGCCTCTTTTGTCATTTCGCGCCAAGGCCAATTCACATGCGCCCCGGCATTGCGAGCTTCGACGGTGAGCGCGGTGTTCAAGAGCAGCACGCCCTCCCCGGCCCAGGAGGTGAGATCGCCAACAACGGGCGGATCCGCGCCGCGAAGGCCGAGGTCCTCGCGAAGCTCCTTGAGGATGTTGCGCAAGCTCGCCGGCAAAGGCTTGACGCCCGCCCGCACCGAAAAGGCGAGGCCATGGGCATGGCCCGGTGTCGGGTAGGGGTCCTGTCCGAGGATCACGGCCCGCACGTCCTCCAAGGGCGTGAGGCAAAACGCCTTGAAGACATCCCCAGGCGCGGGCAGCACGGCTTCGCCTGCGCTCTTTTCCGCATCCGCGAGCGCCACCGCCGCCGCCGCGGCCGACACGAGCCTTGGCTGGCGCAGCCAACCCTTGGCCCTTGGATCGCGAAGGAAAAGCTCGAAGCCCTGCCGATAGCTTGCGGGGTCTTGGCTCACAGCGCGGTGATACGCCCTTGCGTGCGCAGCTCGACGGTGCCGAGCCGCTTCACATAGACCATCACCTCATTGGCGAGGAGCTTGCCGTCCGTGCCGCCGATGAGCACCTTGCCCTTCCCGAGCGCGGCGTAGCCGTCGCCGCCCTTCACCATGAAGTCATTGCTCCCGACCCTGTAGCGCGCGCGCGTGTCGAGGGGCTTGCCGTCGACGGCCACTGAGGCGACGCGCGCGCCCGCCGGCTGGCGCGGGTCATAGGTGACGGCCATCCCCGACACCTGCGGGAAACGCCCTTGCCGGTTTTCGACTTGCGAGAGGCCATTCTCGAGCGCGGCGATAATGTCGGCACCCGTGATCTCGACGAGCGCGGTCGAGTTGCCGAAGGGAAGCTCGGTGAGGACATCGCGGCGTGTGATGGCGCTGCCCGCCGGATAAAGCTTGTTCGACCTGATGCCGCCGCCATTGGTGATTGCCACATCGGCGCCGGTCGACGCGCGGATCGCATCGGCGATGAGATCGCCCATGTTGGTTTCCTCGGCGCGCACGCTCGCCGTGCGGCTGTCGAGCTCGACGGCGGTCTTGCCGATCTCGACATCGAGCTGCTGGGCCAGCTCCGCCTCATAGCGCTTGACGATCGCGAGCGCCGTCGGGTCCGGCGCAGCCTCCGCCGAATCCGTCGGACGAAAATGCGGCCGCCAGCTCACCACCCGCTTGCCGTCCTGCGTCACCACCATGGCGTCGAAATCGATCGAGGTGACGAATTGGCCTTCCTCGCCGCTCTCCACCATCACGGCCTTGCCGTCATATTCGATGCGCAGATCATGGTCATGCCCGGTGAGCAGCACATCGACGAGGCCGGAACGGGCGATCTCGTAGTCCATGTCGATCGGCGTATGGGTGCAGGCGACGATGAAATCCGCCCCTTCGGCGCGCAACGCCTTCACCTGTGCGGCGAGCGTGTCCATCTCGGGCGCGAAGACGAGACTGTTCTCCGCTGAGATCTTTTTGGTCGCGGCGAGCGCGAGCCCGACGACGCCGACCTTGAGGCCGGAGAGGTCGAATATGGCGCGGTCCTGATGCTTCGGCAGAATCGCGCCTTTCCCATCGCGCAGATTGGCCGCGAAGATCGGGAAGTTGGCCTCCCCCACCCGCTTGAGGTAGACGGCCTCGCCGAAATCGAATTCATGATTGCCGGGCACGAAGACATCGGGCTTTGAGACGTTCAGGAGCTCGATGATATGCGCGCCCTGGTCGAAGCCGCTCATCAGGCTCGGCGAAAGCGTGTCCCCGGCGTGGAAGACGAGCACATTTTTCGAGCGCGCCCGCTCGGAAGCGACGATGCCGGCGAGCCGCGCGAAGCCGCCGCGTCCTTTCTCCTCGCCCATCTTGTAGATGTCGTTCACGAGCAAGAGGGTGAACTTCACCGTATCGGCCGCGAAGGCGCCGCGCCCGAAGAGGGCCTGCACGCCGGTCGCCGCGAATGTAGTGGTCAGAAGCCTGCGGGTGATGGCAACCATAAAATCTCCTCGTCGAAACGCTCAAGGGGCGCGGCCGTGGACCTCGCGAAGCGGCGATGGAGATTTATGCGCCGAGGGTCTTAGGACGACAAGGCCGACACAAGTTTTCTGGTTTGGTGGCGAAGCGGCGCGCGCGCGTAGATCGGTTGGCCGAGGAAATGCGCGAGGAGATGGACCTCACTCGACTGCGTATGGCACGCCGGCTCTCGCAGGCGGCCTTGGGTGAAATTCTGCACGTCGAGCAGCCCGCTGTCGCCAAGATCGAGAAACGCGCGGACATGCATGTGAGCACGCTGCGCCGCTTTATCGAGGCGATGGGCGGTGAGTTGGAGATCACCGCGCGTTTTTCCGATCACAACGTTCGGATCAAGAACTTCGGCGATCTCGGCGGAATCTGAGGGAGCGTTCGCGAATCCCTTTGCCGAGCCATGGCTTCCGAAGGGAGCATCTTGCGCCCCAGGCGATTTGTCAGCCCGGCTGGCGAAGCCTAATGCCAATGCATGCGCCCAGATACCCAGTCCACGAATACCGGCAATGAGCCGCCTCCGTCCCTCTCGTCGGGCTTGAGCCGCATCGGGGTGCTCCTCGTAAACCTCGGCACGCCGGAGGCGACCGACTATTGGTCGATGCGCCGCTATCTCAAGGAATTCCTTTCCGACCGGCGCGTGATCGAGACCCCGCGCTGGCTTTGGTGGCCGCTTCTCAATTTCATCATCCTGACGAAAAGGCCCGGACCCAAGGGCCGCGACTATGCCTCGATCTGGAACAAGGAACGCAACGAAGGGCGGCTCAAGACGATTACCCGCTCCCAGGCGGAGAGGTTGAAGGCGCGCCTCGAAGGCGAGGGAGAGCGCATCATCGTCGACTGGGCGATGCGCTACGGCAAGCCCTCGACGCAGGAACGGATCGAGGCGCTGGCGCGGGAAGGCTGCGACCGCCTGCTCCTCGTGCCGCTCTATCCGCAATATTGCGCGGCGACGACGGCGACCGCTTGCGACAAGGCCTTCGAGGCTTTGCGCAAGATGCGCCGCCAGCCGATCCTGCGCGTCGCGGCGCCCTGGCACGACGACCCTCTTTACATCGAGGCGCTCGCGGCCTCGGTCCGCGCGCATCTCGAGGGCCTAGATTTCGAGCCGGACAGGCTCATCGCGTCCTTTCACGGCATTCCGCTCGATTACTTCGAGAAGGGCGATCCTTATCCCGATCTCTGCCGCGAGACCGGCCGGCTGCTGCGCGAGACTTTGTCCTTGCCGCGGGAAAAATTCGAATTGACCTTCCAGTCCCGCTTCGGGCAGGCCGAATGGGTGAAGCCCTATACGATCGACACGATGCGCGAGCTGCCGGGGCGCGGCGTTAAAAGCGTCGCGATCGTCGCGCCGGGCTTCACCGCCGATTGCCTCGAGACGCTGGAGGAGCTCGCCGTCGAAAACCGCTCGGCGTTCATGCAGGCCGGCGGCGAGCGCTTCACCTATATTCCCTGCCTGAACGACAGCGAGGCGGGAATGGGTGTGATCGAAGCGGTGGTGCGGCGCGAGCTCAAGGGTTGGCTTTGAGCGTGCAGCGCCGGCGCGGCCAGAGCAGGGTTTTTTGGCCGCTGTTTCGCGCGGCGCGCAAGCATCGCACGTCCCGGACATCCTGGGGACGGGTCGCTCTCCTCTTCCTGATCGGCGTGACCGTGTCGCTGCAGATCGGCAAGGTGCCCGGAGAGCTCCCGGCGATCGAAACCGAGCTCGGGCTCACCCTTTTCGACATCGGCTGGATCGTCTCGATCTTCAGCCTCATCGCCGCGATTGGCGGCATCTTCATCGGCGCGCTTTCGGATCGCTTCGGCAGCTTGCGCCTCGCAGTCGCGGGGCTTGCGCTTGGCGGAGCCGCGAGCTTCGCAGGCTCCTTCGCGACGAGCGCCTTTCCGCTGCTGTTGAGCCGCGTGATCGAGGGTTTGGGCTTCATCCTCGCGACCACCTCGACGCCCGCGCTCATCGCCAATGAGACGAGCCCTTCCGATCGCGGCAAGGCGCTCGGCCTCTGGGGCATGTATATGCCGGCCGGGACGAGCACGATGATGATGCTCGCCGCGGTCCTTGCGGGCGCCTGGAGCTGGCGCCAGCTTTGGCAAGCGACCGCCCTCATCAACCTCGCCTACGCGACCGTGGTCTGGCTCGTCTTCCGCGGGCGTGTCGAGGCAACGGCGGGGCCATGGCCGCCGAAGCCAAAGCCGATGCGCTTCAGGGACAGGCTGGCGACTGCGTTGAGGCCGGGTCCGTTGCTGCTCGCCGGCTGCTTCCTGACCTATGCCGGAAATTTCCTCGCGCTCATCGGCTTCCTTCCCTTGGTGCTGACGAGGAGCGGCGAGGCCTCCGCGAGCTCGGCCGGATTGCTCACGGCCTTCATCGTCGCGGCCAACATGATCGGCAACGCGGCCTCCGGCTTCATCGCCGAGAGCCGATTGTCACGTCCGCGCATCATCGCGATCTCCGCCGCGATCCTCGGCCTCGCGGCGGTCGGCGTCTTCATCGAGGCCCTGCCCTTCACCTTGCGCTACGCCCTCGCTCTCGTCTTCGCCGTCGTGGGCGGCGTCATTCCCGGCACCTGCTTCGGCGCTGTCGAAAGCTTCGCCACGAGTCCCGCCAAGGCCGGCCCGATTTTCGGCGGCTTGATCCAGGGCGCCGGCATCGGGCAATTGCTGGGTCCCCCGCTCGTCGCCGCGATCGTGGTAGCGATCGGGAGCTGGCATGGCGCGGCCGTGTTCATCGCCGCCGGAGCGCTGATCAATGTCGCCCTCGCCCTGGCGCTTGACAGGTTCGTCACCAGGAAATCGACCGAGGCCGAAAAACCCGCAACGGCGGGGTAGCGCCGCTTCGGCCTTACTCCGCCGCCTCCGCGATGGGCCGCGGCTTCGTCCAACGCAGAACGGGCTGGCGCGCGGCGCGCGTCTCGTCGAGCCTTCGGCGCGGCGCGTAATAAGGCGCGCCGGTGAAGCGTTCCTTCTCTCCGCGCTTCACCGCCATGGCGAGATCGCGCAAGCTCGAAATGAAAAGATCAAGCGATGCCTTCGATTCCGATTCCGTCGGCTCGATGAGCATCGCGCCATGCACGACGAGCGGGAAATACATCGTCATCGGGTGATAACCCTCGTCGATCATCGCCTTGGCAAAATCGAGCGTCGTCACGCCCGTGTCCTTGAGCCAGGCGTCGTCGAAAAGCGCCTCGTGCATGCAAGGCTTGTCGCCGAAAGGCAGCGACATCAAATCGGAAAGGCAGACCTTCACGTAATTGGCGTTGAGCACCGCATCCTCGGATGCCTGACGCACACCGTCGACGCCATGCGACAGCATGTAGGCGAGGGCGCGTACATACATGCCCATCTGCCCCTGGAAGGCGCAAAGCCGCCCGAAAGGCGCCTCTTCCCCCGCGGCGTCGCTTGCATGCTCGACGAGGGTGAGCTTCTCGCCCTCCTGACGAAGATACGGCACGGGGGCGAAGCGGGCGAGGCGATGCGAAAGCACGACCGGGCCCGCACCCGGACCACCGCCGCCATGCGGCGTGGAGAAGGTCTTGTGCAGGTTGATGTGCATGGCGTCGCAGCCGAGATCGCCCGGCCGCGCCTTCGCGGCGATGGCATTGAAATTCGCGCCATCCGCATAAAAATAGGCGCCCGCCGCATGCACCGCCGCCGCGATCTCGACCACGTCGCGCTCGAAAAGGCCGCAAGTGTTCGGGTTGGTCAGCATGATCGCCGCGACTTCGGGCGTGAGCAGCGACTTCACCCGTTCGGGATCGACCGTGCCGTCGGCGCGCGCCGGCACTGGCTTCACCGTAAAGCCGATGAGCGCGGCGGTCGCCGGATTGGTGCCATGCGCCGATTCCGGCACCAGCACGACCTTGCGCTTCTCGCCCTTCGCCTCGATGGCGGCCTTGATCGTCATCATGCCGCATAATTCGCCATGCGCGCCCGCCTTGGGGGACAGCGCCACGGCCTGCATGCCGGTGAGCTCGAGGAGCCAGAGGGAAAGCTCCCCCATCAGCTCGAGCGCGCCGGGCACGGTCGAGAGCGGTTGCAGCGGGTGGATGTCGCCGAAGCCCGGAAGGCGCGCCATGCGCTCGTTGAGGCGCGGGTTGTGCTTCATCGTGCAGGAGCCGAGCGGGAAGAGGCCGGTGTCGATGCCGTAATTCTTTTGCGAGAGGCGCACGTAGTGCCGCATCGCCTCGGGCTCGGAGAGGCCCGGAAGCCCGATCTCACCGTTGCGCTCGAGCGTGCCGAGGCGCGGCTTGAAGGACGCGGGCTCGTCGAGGTCGACGCCAGTGACATCGGTGCGGCCGATCTCGAAGATCAGCGGCTCTTCCTGCATCAGGGCGCGGTTGCCGGTGAAGGTGGGATGCATGGCGTCGGCGGACTCGCCTGGCGAGGTGGACCGACCTTGGCTGTTGAGCATGATCAGGCTCTCCGGATGTGTTCGTCTCGTGGATCGGGGGCGGCGCTATGCCGATGAGCGTGGTGCGCGATCACCGCCGATCCTCCCCCTCCCCCGCGAAGCGGCGGGGAGGGTACGGGTGGGGGGCAGCGCCAACACGACGGCGTATCTCGCTTGGGCGCGGTACGAGGGAGGAGACCAGCGCCGATCGCCTCCCTCCCCCCGCGAAGCGGCGGGGAGGGTACGGGTGGGGGGCGGTGCCAACACGACGACGTATCTCGCTTGGGCGCGGTACGAGGGAGGAGACCAGCGCTGATCGCCCCCCTCCCCCCGCGAAGCGGTGGGGAGGGTACGGGTGGGGGGCGGTGCCGACGCGATAGCAATTATCGTTGGCCACGCCTTGGCGCGACGTATACGCATCCGACAGGCGCTCGCGCGTCATCTCGAACGCCCCCCACCCGTACCCTCCCCACCGCTCCTTCGTCGCGGGGGGAGGGGGGCGGACATGTCGGTGCTGACGATTGTAGCGTGCGCGGATGACAGATCCCCCATTGCGGCGAGAATCGTTTCGATCACCCCATCGAGATTTTCGACGACCTCGTGATTCCAGAATCGGATGACGCGATAGCCCTGTTCGGCGAGATACGCGGTCCGTCGAGCATCGCGACGAAGCCCAAAAGAATGGCCGTGCTGCTCACCATCGAGCTCAACGATGAGACGAAGGGAGTGATTCGCGAAATCCGCGACATAGGGGCCTATCGGGGCTTGGCGCCGGAAATGTCCATGTGGCACTTCGACAAGACGCAAGGCGCGCCATAGGCGGCGCTCGGCCGGCGTCGCGTCGCGACGAAGAGCGCGTGCGCGTGGCGTGCGCGGGTCAATGCGACAGGGTTCCCGCCTCATCTCGAACGCCCCCCGCCCGTACCCTCCCCACCGCTCCTTCGTCGTGGGGGAAGGGGGACATCAGCGCCGGCCCGTATTGTCGGCGCGGGTTTCGCCGATGCTCCGCTCCCACCTCGGTACGGTACGAGAGAGGCAATCATCGCTGATCGCTCCCCTCCCCCCGCGAAGCGGCGGGGAGGGTACGGGTGGGGGGCGGTGCCGCCGCGATAGCGATCATCGATGGCCGCGCCTTGGCGCGACGCGTGCACATCCGACAGGCGCTCCCGCCTCATGTCGAACGCCCCCCACCCGTACCCTCCCCGCCGCGACTTCGTCGCGGGGGGAGGGGGACACCAGCGCCGGCCCTTTTCGGCACAGCAGCCCGGTCGTCCGGCATTGCACAGGCGAGGCGCGTCACGAGCGTCACAGCACTTCCTTCAGCGCGGTGGCGAAGGCTCTGTGATCTTCATCCGTGTTCACCTCGGTCGAGGCGACGATCAGGAGATCGTCGAGACCGGACTTCGGCAAAAGGCGCGCGGCCGGCACGCCGCCGAGCACGCCCTTCTTCGCGAGCGCTTCGACGACGTCGGCCGCCGGCCGCGACAAGCGCAAGGTGAATTCGTTGAAGAATTGCTCGGTGAGGACTTGCGCGCCCTTCACGCCCGTCAAGGCGTCGGCGAGCATCACCGCATTCGCGTGATTGATGCGAGCGAGCCGCCTCAGGCCCGCCTCGCCGAGCAGGCTCATATGGATGGTGAAGGCAAGCACGCAAAGACCCGAATTGGTGCAGATGTTCGAGGTGGCCTTGTCGCGCCGGATATGCTGCTCGCGCGTCGAGAGGGTGAGCACATAGCCACGGCGCCCTCGCGCATCGACCGTCTCGCCGCATAGCCGCCCGGGCATCTGGCGCACATATTTGGCCTTGGCGGTGAACAGGCCGACATAGGGCCCGCCATAGATGAGGCCATTGCCGATCGACTGGCCTTCGCCAACCGCGATATCGGCGCCCATGGCGCCGGGCGGAGAAACGAGGCCGAGCGACACGGCCTCGGTGAACACGGCGATCAGAAGCGCGCCCTTGGCGCGGCAGGCTTCGGCGATGGGCGCAAGGTCGCGCAAATTGCCGAACACGTCGGGCGACTGCACCACGACGCAAGAGGTCTCATCGTCGATACGGGCGATGATGTCCTCGCTCGCGCGCACATCGGGAGCGAGGCGCTCGATCTCGTCGCCCGCCATGGCGGAGAGCGTGGCGACCACTTCGGCGTAATGGGGATGCAGCCCGCCCGACAGCACCGCCTTCTTCCGGCGCGTGACGCGATGCGCCATGAGCACGGCCTCGCCCGTCGCCGTCGAGCCGTCGTACATCGAAGCATTTGCGACTTCCATGCCGGTGAGCTCGGCGACCTGCGTCTGGAACTCGAAGAGATATTGCAGCGTGCCTTGCGCGATCTCCGGCTGATAAGGCGTGTAGCTCGTGAGAAACTCCGATCGCTGAATGAGATGATCGACGCTTGCCGGCACATGGTGCTTGTAAGCGCCGGCGCCGACGAAGAAAGGCAGGCTCGAGGCGGGCATATTGCGTGCAGCCATGCGGCCGAGCAGGTGCTCGACCTGCATCTCGCCTTGCCGGCGGGGAAGGTCCGGCAGCTTCGTCAGGCGCTTGTCGCGCGGGATGTCGGCGAAGAGATCGTCGATGGAATTGACGCCGATGCGGGCGAGCATGTCGCCACGGTCGGTGTCGGTGAGGGGCAGGTAGCGCATCAGCAACGGCTCCGCTCAAGCGTCATTTTGAGAAAAACTGCGCGGTTTCGGATGAGATCATGTGGATAAGGACACTAGCGCGCGTCGATCGCTCTCGACGTTTCGCGGTCAGGACAGCGTCTTCAGATATTCCTGGTATTCGGCCTCGCTCATCAGCGCGTCGAATTCCGCCTTGTCCTTCACCTTGATCTTCAGGAACCAACCCTTGCCGAGCGGGTCCTCATTGACGGTGGAGGGTGCCCCTTCGAGCTCGCCGTTGACGGCGACGACCTCTCCCGAGACCGGCGCGAACACGTCGGACGCCGCCTTCACGCTCTCGACCACGGCCGCCTCGCCGCCTTGCGTGACGGCCTTGCCGATCTCCGGCAGGCCGACATAGACGACATCGCCCAATTGGCTCTGAGCGTGATCGGTGATGCCAACGGTCGCCATGTCCCCGTCGAGGCGGACATATTCATGATCCTTGGTGAATTTGGTGTCGCTCATCGCCTGATCCTTGGTTCATCCCGGTGTTTTCGATTTTTCATTCTCAGCCGCGCGATCTCAGGAGGCCGATCCCGCGGGCGGGCGGAAGTAGCGATTGGCCACGAAAGGCATGGCCGCGACCTTCGCGGGAAGCTGCTTGCCGCGCACGAGGAGGTCGAGCTCCGTGCCGAGGGCGGCGAAGCTTGCCTCGACATAGCCCATGGCGAGCGGGCCGCCGAGCGAGGGGCCGAACCCGCCCGAGGTGACCGTGCCGATCTTGCGGCCGTCCTTCGCCTGGATCTCCGTGCCCTCGCGCGCCGGGGCCTTGCCGTCGGGCAGGATGCCGACGCGCTTGCGCGACGGGCCTTCGGCAAGCTCGCGCTTCACGCGCTCGGCACCGGGAAAGCCGCCCTCCTCGCGCCGACGCTTCTGCACCGACCAGGTGAGCGCCGCTTCGACCGGTGAGGTCGTCGTGTCGATGTCATGGCCGTAAAGGCAAAGCCCAGCCTCGAGCCTCAGGGAATCGCGCGCGCCGAGCCCGATCGGCTTCACCGCGCCATCGCGCAACAGCGCCGACCAGATCGCCACCGCATGGGCGGATTTGATCGAGATTTCGTAGCCGTCCTCACCCGTGTAGCCCGAGCGCGACACATGGCAGGCCAAGCCATCGAAGCTCGTCTGGCGCGCCGACATGAAGGGCATCTCGTTGACGCCCTCGCAATGGCGGGCGAGCACCTCGGCGGCCTTCGGCCCCTGCAAGGCGACGAGCGCGCGGTGATCGGCGCGCATGAGGCGGACGCCTTGCGGCAAACGGGCGGCGATATGGGCGAAGTCCTGATCCTTGCACGCCGCATTGACGATCAGCATCAAGACGCCGTCCTCCGCCTCCTCGACCGAGCGCGTCACCATCAGATCGTCGAGAATGCCGCCCTCCTCGTTGAGGAGCTGCGTGTAGCGCTGGCGCCCGGGAGCGAGGTTCAGGATATCGGCCGGCACGAGGGTTTCGAGCGCCTTCGCGGTCGTCGCATGGTCGCCGCCCATGAGGAAGGCCTGGCCCATATGCGAAACGTCGAAGAGGCCGGCGCTCGCCCGCGTGTGGAGATGCTCGGCGAGAACGCCGGTCGGATATTGCACCGGCATCTCATATCCGGCGAAGGGCACCATGCGGGCGCCGAGCGCCACATGGGCACCGTGCAGGGGCGTGGTCTTCAGCGCGGGCTCGGCTGCCGCCCCAGGCGCCTCGGTGGCGGGCTGCTCGGCGGAGGATTCGGCTGTGGTTTCGGCCATCGACACTCTCAAGGCTCACCGACAGATGCGCGGCGCGCCGGCCTCCTTGCCGGTGCGCGCCCCCTCTGTCCCGAGACCTGAGAGATTTCACCTGCGAGACCGCGCGAGCGGGATCGGAGGCTTGCCCCCTTCGGTGGGCCGAAAAGATTCCGGCCGCTTTCCAGAGCGCCAGCTCCGCGCGGTCCTTTTGCCTGAGCGTTTCCGGGGCGGTTACGCCTTCGGCGCCTCGACGAGCACTTGAACCACGCCCGCCTCGGTCTCTCCCGCGAGGATCGACAGCGGGTGCTTTGTCGTCCTTTGCGCGATTCTTGTCAACGAGGCTGGCGGGCTCACGATCAACGAGCCTTGATCCCGCGGCACACGCGATCTAGCAAAATCGTGATCGCTCCTCTCCAAAATTAGCGCGCTGCCGGATATAGGCTCGAAACAACGCGAAGGAGGATCGGGCAGCCCGTTGAGGGAACCGAACCAACTGACCGCGACGCCAAAAGCGAATGGAGATCGCGGTGTGACGCCGGAAACGACGGGATCGGCAATGGAGGAGGACAACGAGATCGCCGGGCTGCCGCGCGGCGCGGCGCTCGCGCTTCCCGGCGAGGCGCGACCGATCGAGGTGATGGCGCCCGACGGCGTCCCCATCGCGGCGCAGAGCTGGGGCGACCCGTCGAAGCCCGCGATCGTGTTCGTGCACGGTTTCGGCCAATGCCATCTGAGCTTCCTGAAGCAGGTGCGCGGCGCGCTCGCGCGATCCTTCCATCTCGTCACCTTCGATCTTCGCGGCCATGGCGCTTCCGGAAAGCCGCTCGGTGAGCGCCATTATGCACGGGCCACGATCTGGGCGGACGACATCGCGGCCGTGCTCGATGCGGCGCGTGTCGAGACCGCGCTCTTTGTCGGCTGGTCGCTCGGCGGGCGCATCGCGATCGACTACCTCGCGACGCATGGCACGAGCCGCCTCGCCGGGCTGAACCTTGTCGGCTCGAGCATCTCGGACCGGCCCGGCCTGCGCGGCCTGGGAAGCGCGAGGCTTCGCCCCCTGATGATGGACGCGGATCTGTCGCGGAACATCGCGGGCACGCGCGAATTCCTGCGCCGCTGCTTCTTCACGCCGCCGGACGAGCTCACCTTCCAGGAGATGCTCGCCTTCAACATGCTCGTGCCGCCTGAGGTGCGTCGCATGGTGCTTGCACGCCCGGCTCAGGACGAGGCCGTGCTGCGGAGCGCCCGCATGCCAGTGCTCGTGACCTTCGGCGAAAAGGACGCGCTCGCCTCGGTCGAAGGCGCGCGCTATGCCGCCTCGGTGTTCCCGAAGGGGCGGCTTTCGCTCTACCCCGATACGGGTCACTCGCCCTTCTTCGAGGCCGCCGAGCGCTTCGACCGCGAGCTTTCAGCCTTCGCGCAAGCGTGCTTTGGCAAAAGAGAGTGAGAGCGCTTCACATTCGGCTTCCGTACATCCCCAAGCCGATGCCCAAGCCGATGCCCAAGCCGATGCCAATGCCGCCGCCGAGGGCGCGGCTCAAGCAAGACGTGCAAACAACGGCTCCAAGGAATTGATTTCATGAACCGACGCGAACTCCTTTCGTCCGGCCTTTCGGCGGCGACGCTTCTCGCCTCTCCCACCGTCCTGCGTGCGCAAGAAGCAAAGACGCTGAAATTCGTGCCGATCGCCGATCTCGCCATCGTCGACGCGATCGTGACGAGCTCGCTCAGCACGCGCTGCCACGCCTATCTCGTCTTCGACACGCTTTACGGGCTCGACAAGAATTATCGGGCCGCGCCGCAGATGCTGGAAGGCCATGTGGTCGCGGACGACGCCAAGAGCTGGACGCTCACGCTGCGCGAGGGGCTGCGCTTCCATGACGGCGCGACGGTGCTCGCGCGAGATGCCGTCGCCAGCCTCGAGCGCTGGGGCAAGCGCGACGCCTATGGCGGGGCGCTGTTCAAGGCGGTCGACGAGGTCTCCGCACTCGATGACCGCAAGCTGCGCTTTCGCTTGAAGCGCCCCTTCCCGCGCCTGCCGGACGCGCTTGCCAAGACCGGCCCCAACATGTCGGCGATCATGCCCGAGCGGCTTGCCCTCACGGAGGCCAATGTGCCGGTGAAGGAGGCGATCGGCAGCGGCCCCTTCCGCTTCGTCGCGGCCGAGCAGGTGCCCGGCGCGCGCGTCGTCTACGAACGCCACGCATCCTACCTGCCGCGCGCCTCGGGCGAGATCGGATTTTCCTCCGGGCCCAAGCTCGCGAAGCTCGAGCGCGTGGAATGGACGATCGTTCCCGATCCCGCGACCGCGGTCGCGGCACTTCAGCGCGGCGAGGTCGATTGGATCGAGGCGCCGATCCCGGACCTGATGCCGGTGATCGCGCGCGACCCCGGCATCACGGTCAAGACCGCCGACCAGGTGGGCATCATCCCGATTCTACGCTTCAATTGCCTGCGGCCGCCATTCGATGATGCGCGCATCCGTCGCGTCGTGCTCGGCGCGGTCGACCAGCGCGAGGTGCTCACCGCCTATGCGAGCGACGAGACGATTCTGCGCCCGGGCGTCGGCGTCTTCCCGTTCGGCACGCCCATGGAAAACCGGGCCGGCATGGAGGGGCTGTTCGGCCGGACCGACATCCAAAAGGCGAAGCAAGCCTTGAAGGATGCGGGCTATGCGGGCGAGAAAGTGTTGCTGATGGCGGGAGCCGATAACCCCGTGACCAGCGCGGCGGGCCAGGTCGTGGCCGATCTCCTGCGGCGCATCGGCTTCAACGTCGACTTCCCCGCACTCGATTCGGCGACGATCATTCAGCGCCGCACGAGCCGCGAGCCCTTGGACAAGGGCGGCTGGAGCCTCTTCATCGTCGGCTATGCGGGCTTCGACACGAGCCCGGCCGAATCCTTCCTGATCCGCGGCAACGGCAAGGACGCCTGGTTCGGCTGGCCGACGAGCGAAGAGCTCGAGCGGCTGCGCGACGCCTGGATCGACGCGCCCGATCTCGCGGCACAAAGAGAGGTCGCCGAAAAGATCCAGCTCCAGGTGTGGCGGGACGTGCCTTATGTGCCGCTCGGCCAGATCGTCCAGAAGACGGCGTTTCGCCGCAACGTCACGGGCGTGCTCGACGGCTTTGCCAAATTCTACAATGTAGAGAAGGCTTGAGGGCGCGCGCAGCGGTGACTTCCGAAAAACGCGACGCCGGGTCCGTCGCGCTGGAACGCAAGCAAATACTCGTCATCGTCACGATGTCCTGGCGGTATACAAGAAATCGGTGTTAGTTCATCATGTAAACTGGGAGGAAATTACAAGGGAGGAGTTCTGTCCATGCGCAAGCATCTCGGATTTCTACTGGCGCTCATCGGCGGTGTTGCCGTCGCGGCGCTCGCTTCACCCGGCAGTGCCGCCGCGGAGACGGTGAGGATCGCACATTCGACCTGGGTCGGCTACGGGCCGCTCTACGTCGCGCGCGACAAAGGCTTCTTCAAGAATCACGGCATCGACGTCGAGCTCATCGTGATGGAGGATCCGAAGGATCGTTTTCCCGCGATGCTCGCCGATAAGATCGACATGATCGCGAGCACGGTCGACACGGGAATCCTGTATCTGAAGAAGCCGGATCAATTCAAATACGTCGTCGCCATCGATGATTCTGACGGCGGCGACGGCATCGTGGCGCTGAAGGACGTGACCTCCATCGGCGATCTCAAGGGCAAGAGCGTGGCCGTGAGCGAAGGCTCGGTCTCGGAATTCTATCTCAACGTTCTCCTCGGAAAGGCCGGCCTCAAGGAGAGCGACCTCAAGACGGTCAACATGGCCGCGCCTGAAGCGGGCGCGGCCTTCGTCGCCAAGAAGGTCGATGCGGCCGTCACCTGGGAGCCTTGGCTCTCGCGCGGCAAGCAGACCGACTTCGGCCACCTGCTCGTCGATTCCTCGACGACACCAGGCCTCATTACCGATGTCGTGACCGCGACGACGGATTACGTCGACAAACACCCGAAGGAGACGAAAGCCGTGGTCGACGCCTGGAACGAGGCCGTCGCTTACGTGCGCGCCCATCCCGACGAGTCGAACGAGATCATGGCGAAGGGCGTGGGCGGCTGGCTCAAGGACCCGAAGGTCTTCGGCGAAACGCTCAGCGGCATCAAATTCTACGGCGCCGAGGACAACAAAACCTTCTTCGGCACGAAGGAGAAGCCGGGGGCGCTCAAGAACACCGTGCAAGAGGCGATCGACGTATGGGCGAGCCACGGCAAGCTTCAGGTGAAGGTGACGCCGGACGACATCATCGACTATAAATTCGTCAACGGCTGATCGAAGCTCGGTGCCCCGCCCCGCCTTCGAGGCCTATACGGCGCCCAAGAAGGAGATCCCCCGATCCGTTTACCTCACCGTAAGCGCGACGGTCGGGGTCTCCATCCTGCTTTTGTGGTGCCTCCTCTCTTATGGCGGCTTCGTGCGATCCGACTTCCTGCCGACGCCGGTCGAGGTGGTGCGCGCCGGCATCGACGGCTTGCAGGACGGCTCGCTCGCCGTGAACACCGCGGCGAGCGTCGGCGAGATCATGAGCGGCTTCATTCTCGCCTCGATCCTCGCCGTGCCGCTCGGCATCCTCATGGGCAGCTTCAAGATCGCCGAGGCGGCGATCGAGCCGGTCACCAATTTCATCCGCTACCTTCCGGTGAGCGCCCTGATCCCGCTTCTCATCCTTTGGGTGGGAATCGGCATCGAGGAGAAGGTCACCGTCATCTTCATCGGCACCTTGTTCCAGCAACTGATCCTGGTCGCCGATGTCTCGCGCAACGTGTCGAGCGATCTTCTCGACGTATCCTACACGCTCGGCGCCAACCGCCGCACCGTGGTCACGCGCGTGCTCATACCCGCGACACTGCCCGGCGTCGTCGACACCTTGCGCGTCACGCTCGGCTGGGCCTGGACCTATCTCGTGATCGCGGAGTTCGTGGCGGCCAACAAGGGGCTCGGCTATTTCATCCTCAATTCCGAGCGCGGCCTGTTCACCGATCGCATCTTCCTCGGCATCGCGGTGATCGGGCTCTTGGGCCTCATCACCGACCAGCTTTTCAAGTTCCTGCGCGACTGGCTTCTCCCCTGGGCGACGGAAAGCTGATGACCAAGCTGAAGCTCGACAAGGTCACGCTCGAATTCTTTCCGAGGACCGGCGCGCCGGTCCTCGCGCTCGACGATGTTTCGCTCGAAGTCGCCGAGCAGGAATTCGCGGTCATCGTCGGCCCTTCGGGGTGCGGCAAGTCGAGCCTCTTGCGTCTCGTCGCCGGGCTCGTCGTGCCGACGCGCGGCTCGATCACGCTCGACGGAACCCCGGTGACGCGGCCCGGCAAGGACCGGGGCATGGTGTTCCAATCCTATACGCTCTTCCCCTGGCTCACCGTGCGCGACAATGTCGAGTTCGGCCTCAGGATCGGCGGCGTGCCGGCCGAGAAGCGAAAGCACATCTCCGACCACTTCATCTCCGAGGTAGGGCTCGAAGGCTTCGAGAACGCCTATCCGAAGCAGCTTTCGGGCGGCATGATGCAACGCGTCGCCCTCGCCCGCGCGCTCGCCAACGACCCCGAAATCCTCCTCATGGACGAGCCCTTCGGCGCGCTCGACAGCCAGACGCGCTCCTTGATGCAGGAGCTGCTTCTGCAGATCTGGGAGCATTCGCACAAGACGGTGCTCTTCATCACCCATGACATCGACGAGGCCATCCTTCTCGGCGACCGCGTCCATGTGATGACCGCAAGGCCCGGCCGCATCAAGGAGATGGTCGAGATCGACCTCGCGCGTCCCCGTCAGGTCGACCTTCTCACCTCGCCGGAATTCATCGCAATCAAGCGTCGCATCATGGCGCTGATCCATGACGAGGCCGTGCGGGCGATGGGGTGAGAGCAGCGTCGCCGAGACGTTGTCTTCATAATGTCACGAGCGTAATGGCCGTCCTCGGACTGGATCCAAGGATTGGCGCGGCCACGCTTTCTCTTGCGTGGCACAGACGTAGATGCCGCGGCGCTGACCCACCAGAATTGAGGCATCCCCTCAAATCACCCCCCGCCGGGCCAAATTCCGCATCAACGCCCCGACCCCAAATTCCCAAGGCTCGCATTGATCCGTGTGGCGCATGCGGTTCACGAGGCGGCCGAGTCTCGGGGTCGCGATGGTGACGATGTCGCCGAGCTTATGCGTGAAGCCCTTGCCCTTGGCGTCGCGATCCTCGACCGGCGCGAACAGCGTGCCGAGGAAGAGCACCGCGCCGTCGGGAAAGCGATGATGCGCGTTGACCATCTGGCCAACGAGATCCGCGGGGTCGCGGCTGATCTTGGCGAGCGAGGACGAGCCGTCGAGCCGAAAGCCCTCCTCGCCCTCGACCACGAGAGTCACGGTCATGCGGCGCACGTCGTCGAGCCCGAACCCCTCATCGAAGAAGCGCAGGAACGGGCCGATGGCGCAGCTTGCGTTGTTGTCCTTGGCCTTGGACAAGAGAAGCGCCGAACGGCCTTCGACGTCGCGCAGGTTGACGTCGTTGCCGAGCGTGGCGGCGACGATCGCGCCCTTCGCGCTCACCGCGAGCACGACCTCGGGCTCGGGGTTGTTCCAGGTGGAGCCGGGATGGATGCCGGCGTCCATGAGGGTACCGACCGCCGAAAGCGGCTGCGACTTCGTGAAAATCTCCGCGTCCGGGCCGATGCCGACCTCGAGATATTGGCTCCAGGCGCCTTGGGCGACGAGCACCTCCTTGAGATGGGCGGCCTCGCGCGAGCCGGGCTTGAGCTTGGCGAAATCCTCCCCCACGAGACGCACGATCTCGCCGCGGATCGCGGCGGCGCCTTCAGGGTTGCCGCGCGCGCGCTCCTCGATCACGCGCTCGAGCATCGAGATGGCGAAGGTGACGCCCGCGGCCTTGATAGCCTGCAGATCGGTCGGCGCGAGAAGCCAGGGCTTTGCGGCATCGCGTCGCTCGGGCGGCGTGTTGGCGAGGAGCTCCGCGAGAGCGCCGAGCTTCTCGCCCTTGGCGCGGCGTAAGGCCTCCGCGGGGTGCGGCTCTTCGCAGAGATCGCGCATCGTCGGGAAGCTCGCCGTGATGTCGAAAACGCCTTCGGGACGAATGGCGACGACAGAAGGCCCTCCGAGTTCGGGCCGCCAGACGCGGCCGGCGAGCGCGGCGTCGCGGTGATCGTCGGGGAGCGTGTGCCCGGGCGTGAGGGCGAGATCGAGATGTGTCGTCATCGGGCTTATCTCAGCTCCTTTTCTCGAAGCGGCGATTTGGGCGAGCGCGCGTGATGCTTCACGCGGCGGCCTTGGCTTTTGCCAACCGCCCGCCAGGCGTCGGCGTCCGCACCCCCGTGGTGAGCGGGAAGCTCAACGGCAAGCCGCGCAGCACCCGCACGGCGAGGAAGGCGAAGCACTCGGCCTCGATCGCGTCGCCGCGCCAGGAGACCTCTTCAGCGAGCAC
>DASZIL010000161.1:0-11087 GCA_035949255.1 Beijerinckiaceae bacterium
TCGCTTGCGCGAGCCTTTTGCAGCTCCAGTTTCCAGGAGCAGGACGTTGCGAACCTTATACGAGCGGGTGGGCGTTTGGACCAAAATCCGCGTTGCGGCTGATTGCCGCTGGAGGCGGCCCGCCCGATAGCGCGTACCGCGCCGGAATCGAAATCCAACTTGAGCCCGGCGCCTTCACCTATTGGCGCATGCCGGGCAGTGCCGGCGTGCCGCCGGTGTTCGATTGGTCTGCCGCACAGAATCTCGCGGCCGTCGCGCCCGATTGGCCGGCGCCGAGGCGGCTGGAGGAGGAAGGCGTTTCCGTGATCGGCTATACGGGCGACAATCTCGTGCTGCCGCTTCGCATCACCGCGGTGGATTCAAAAAAGCCGGTAGAGCTCGTCCTTTCCCTCAATTACGCGGCCTGCAAGACGATCTGCGTGCCCGAAAAGGGGGAGGCTGCGCTCACTTTGCTGCCCGGCATGCCGGAGGGCCTCTATTCCGCCTTGATCGAGGCGGCGAGGCGCGAGGTCCCGAAGCGCGTCGAGCCGGCCGTGCTCGGCCTTGATCGGCCAAACGCGGCGATGCTTGCGCTCGGTTCCGCCGATCCGTCCCTGGCTCTCGCCGTCAACCTCGGGGCCGGCGAGCATGTGCTCGACATCTTCGTCGAGGGGCCGGAGAACTGGCTCTTCGGTGCGCCGAAGACGGTCGCGAACGGCGGATCGGGCGATGTGCGGCTGCCGCTCCTCGACCATCCCAAGTGGGTGGACCGGGCCGCCGACATCCCTTTCACGGTGACGATATTGACCGATATGCGCGCGCTTGAAACCGTGATCGGCGCCAGAACGGCGAGCTGAGAAGCGGCGGTTTTCCGCGCCCGACCGCGACGCAAGGCCTTACAGGCGGAAATCCTCGCCGAGATAGAGCCGGCGCACTTCCGGATGGGCGACGACGTCGTCGGCCGAGCCTTCCATGAGCACGCGCCCGGCGTGGATGATATAGGCGCGATCGATGAGGCCTAGCGTCTCGCGCACATTATGGTCCGTGATCAGCACGCCGATGCCGCGGCCCTTGAGGTGGCGCACCAGCTCCTGGATGTCGCCCACCGCGATCGGATCGATGCCGGCGAAGGGTTCGTCGAGCAGCATGTAATTGGGTCGCCCGGCGAGCGCGCGAGCGATCTCGCAACGCCGCCTTTCGCCGCCCGAGAGCGCGATCGCAGGCGTCTTGCGCAGGCGCGCAATGTTGAATTCCTCGAGCAGCGCATCGAGCTCGCGCCGGCGCCGCGTCTTGTCGGGCTCGATCACCTCGAGCACGGCACGCACGTTGTCCTCGACATTGAGGCCGCGGAAGATCGATGCTTCCTGCGGCAAATAGCCGACACCGAGCCGCGAGCGGCGGTACATCGGCAGCTGCGTCACGTCATGTCCGTCGAGATAGATGTGTCCCGCGTCTGGCGCGAGGAGGCCGGTGATCATGTAGAAGACGGTGGTCTTGCCCGCGCCATTCGGGCCGAGAAGACCGACCGCCTCGCCGCGCATCAATTCGAGGCTGACATGTTCCACGACCTTGCGCCCGCCGAAGCTTTTCTCGAGCCCCTCGATCGTAAGAAAGCCGTCCCTCGCCATGAGGCTGAATTGCGGGGCGGGAACTCCCGATGCCGGATCGGCGCCGTTCGGCGCCGCCGAAGCGGCATCCGCCACACGCCCCTCCCTGGGGCCGGCCTCGGTGGAGGCGGCACGGCGCGGAATGAAGGATGAGAGGCGATCGAGCAAAACCGATTTTCCGACGCGTGATGGCCCCAAGGGGCGAAAACTCCTTTTCCGAATAGCGGGGCGCTTTTCGGAACTTGCCTCTTCTTACAGGTCGATAGCGCCGTGAGGCTCCATAGTTCGGCCGCATCGACCCATCGTTACGCACTCCGGCCAGGAAACGCGCTTGCAAGATGAACCCTCGTGGTTCGATCCCTTGCAAGCGAGCCACCTCACCAAAACTGTCGCGACCTATACTATCGCGACCTTATAGCGGCGTGATCTGTCACAAAAACGGGTTTGCTTTTGCGAATCACGCGCCCCGTGCGCCAGTTTCGGCGGCGCTATTGAGCATAATCGGCGCGAGCGCCCTAATTAATTTGCTGTCATCAGGGCTCGACGGCCTTCGCGGCCGAGTGATTTCCGGTCTTGGCCGAAGCGGCCTTGGTCGGCGAAGCGTTGTCGGCAGCAGGTTTCGCGTGAGGCTTGCCGGTGCTCGCAGGGGCAGGTTTGCCCGGGGGCGTCTTTTGCGGGCTCGCCGGTTTCGTCTCACCAGGCTGGCTTCCTTGCACGAACAGAGATTTCACCGGTGTTCCGGGCCCAGAAAATACATTCGCCACGCCGGTGTTGAGGTCATAGATCAGCTTGTCGCCGGTCGTGACGTCCGCGCCCTGCGTCAAGGAAACATGGCCGGTCAAGGTGACGATGTTCTGTACCCGGTCGAATTCGCCATTGTCGCCGGTCGCGACCTGATCGTTCTGGACCACGCTCACAGGACCTTTGACCAGAATGCGCTTCACTTGCGTTCCGGCGGTGCTTTGTTGCTGCGGCTGGCCTTCCGCCGCCTTGTCGCCATTGTCGTGCTGGCGCTCGTAATACGCCGTGAGCTCCGTGCCGACGAGCTTGCTCGTCCCTTGCGTCGCCACGACCCCGCTTGCGCCCGAGTAAACGGCGCGCCCCTCCTTGTCGTAAATGTCGAGACGGTCGGAGGTGATGTAGATCGGGTCCTTGGATTTCGTGCCGAAGGGCACGGCACTCGCTGCGTCCGAGGCGGGCTTGCCGGGCGCGGCCGCCGGCTTGCTCGCGCTGCCCGTGGTGGAAGGCGCGGCGGGGGGCGCGCTCGCCGCGGGTGCGGCAAAGGCCGCGACAAGAAGGCCCGCGAGAAAGAGGACCGACCCGTTTTTTGGCCTCGCACTGCCGCCGCCCCAAGGCGAAAGGCTCGAAGATGCGCTCATGGCTGCGCGGGCTCCTTCGCGGTCACCTTCTCCTTGGTGCCCGGCGCCGCTCCCGGCCGCTCCGTTGCCGCATCGAGCCTCGAATGCACATTGCCGATGAAAGTCACCCGCTTGCCATTGTCGATCATCTCGACCGAATCGGCATTGATCTCGCCGCCGTTCATCTTGGCGTTCACGGGGCGATCCGAGGTGATATCGCCCGATTTGAACTTCATATACGCGTTTTCGAGGCTGATGTCATAGCCGCTGGTCGTCTTGATCTTGACGTTGTCCTTCACGTCGAGCGTCTCGTTTTGCGTGTCGTAGACGCCTTTCCTCGCCTTCAGATTGGCGGCCTGCCCATCGCTCAGCACGAGACGGGCGTCCATGTCGATGAGGTTGATGACGGAGGGCTTGCTCACGTCCTGGATCGCCGATTTGGCGACGACCTCATAAGGACGGCTATCCTTCTTGAATCCCGAGAGCTTGGGCATCTCCATCACCACCTGGGTGGAGGAGAGATCGACACCCTGCACGCTGAAATTCGGGAACACCTGCCGGAAAGGATCGAAAAGCCACACGGCCAAAAGCCCCGCGACCGCGACCAGGACCCCGAGCGGGATGGCCCTGCGCAAGAAGCGCACCTGCGCCGAATGGCGCGTCGCGCGCGAAAAAACCTCCGCGCCGGATACCTTGGCTCGACCGCCTTCCATCATCTCGAGGCGCCCAGGTAAGGGGCGCATCGTGACCATCGTCATCGCTTCTCCTCACCCGGCGCATCATCCCGACAGAAGACCGCAACTTGGCATGAGGCACCCTCCCCATGCGCGCTTCGACGAGATGGAATCACCCCGTGGTTCATGATGCGCCAAAGCCGATGTGTCAAAATCCGAACCAAATCAATCCGTGCCAAGCCAATTTGTGCAAAGCCAATCTGCGCCAAGCCAAATCGCTAGCAAGCCGATGTTCCGAGCCCAAGCCTACCGCAAATCCTGTCCGTTTCGAAAGAAAAGCCCCTGATCCAAGGGATGCGCCATCCTTCTCGTTTCGGATCAGGCGTCAACAAATCCACTTTCCCCGACGCAAGGCGGCCTCGTCTCGCCTTCCTTCGCAGGGAGAAAGGGCGAAGACATGGCATGCGAAAGGCAAGATGCGCTTTCAGGGTTAACGCGAGCTTCATCACCATAAGGGGGAGAACCCGTTTTTGGAAACGCTCATGCGCGTAAAGTGGGTGGGCTTCGGCCGCAAGGCGGCCCGTCGACAACTCCTCGAAGCGGCGCCGGAAGCCGTTGCCATCTCGGTTTCGACTGTTTACGAGGCCTTCGACCCTGGATGGCGGGATCGCCGGCGGCGATTTGCAGGAGATTTGCCGCGGAGCGTGATAGGACAAGATCACGCTTCAAGGGCCTGTAGCTCAATGGTTAGAGCCGGCCGCTCATAACGGTCTGGTTGCAGGTTCGAGTCCTGCCAGGCCCACCAGCCATCGCCCTTGGCGCCTTGGGGCGATCGCGGTCGGCACAATGAGGCGCGGCGGACATTATGATGGCGCTTGAAGCTTCCGGCATGCTCGATATCGGTGAACGCCGTCTCGAATATCGCCACATCGGCCCTGATCCAGGCGAGGCCGCGACCATCGTCATGCTTCATGAAGGCTTGGGCTCGGTCGGCCTCTGGGGCGATTTCCCCGATGCGCTGGCGGCGGCGACCGGAGCCGGCGTCTTCGCTTATTCGCGCGCCGGCTATGGTGCATCGAGCCCCGTCGAGCTGCCGCGCAAGCTCAGCTACATGCATGACGAGGCGCTGGACGTGCTCCCGAAGCTCTTGGAACGGATCGGCTTTCGCCGCGGCCTCCTTCTCGGGCATTCCGATGGCGCCTCGATCGCGACGATCTACGCGGGCAACGTCCAGGATCATCGCGTGCGCGGCCTCGTGCTCATCGCGCCGCATTTCGTCGTCGAGCCCATGGGGCTCGCGTCAATCGCCAAGGCCAAGCTCGCTTATGAAAACGGCGAGCTCAAAGGAAAGCTTGCCCGCTGGCATGAGCATGTCGACAACGCCTTTTACGGCTGGAACGGCGCCTGGCTCGATCCGGGCTTTCGTTCATGGGATATTTCGGAAGCCTTGGGCTATATCCGCGTGCCGATCGAGATCGTGCAAGGGACGCGGGATGAATACGGCAGCTTCCGCCAGATCGAGATCGCGCAAGAGGAATGCTATTGCCCCGTCGAGGTCGCGCTGATCGAGGGTGCCGGCCATTCGCCGCAGCGCGAGGCGCGCGCCGCGACGCTTGGCGCCATCGGCGACTTCTGCACGCGGATCCTCGAGGCGCATGGCGAAGGCAGGCTCGACCGCGCGGCGTGAAGGCGCGGGTCTTGGCTCGAAGCGACGCGATATAACTTGTCGGCTACGCTAATAGATTAGCCGTCAAACCGTGGCGACCGGCGTCGCTGGAGAGCCCACGGCGCCAGGAAGCCGCAAGGGCGGCGCCGTCAAGAGGAAGCGGTTGCGCTTATGGGCGCGCAGCCAGTCGGCGAGCGGCGTCAAATGCCACATCTCGCCGAGATTGACGCCGAGCTTGAACAAGCAATGCTCATGCAGCGGCAGGGAGGCGCAGCAGCCTTCATGGTCGACCGCGGGGACGGCCTCGACGGCGTAATTGTCGGCGATAAGCGCCGCGAGCCCCGTATCGGTGATCCAATTGAGGAGCCGCTTATCGCGCCCGTTCAGCACCGCGCAGAGGTGGTGCGCCTTGCCGGGGTCGGGGTCGCCCTTCATCTCGAGGAGCATCTCGGCAAAGCCGGTGTGGATCAGCACCATGTCCCCCGTCTCGATCTCGACCTTGTCCCCGTCGAGGACGCGCATCAGCCGGTCATAGCCGAAGACAATGCGTAGCCGCTTCACATGGGCATGAAGGTCGATCATCACGCCGCGCCCCTGAATGCAGCTTTCCGCCATCCGCGCGACGCTGAGCGCCGTGGCGTTCGAGGTCGAGGCGGCGCCAAGCGGGCCCTCGGCGCCCGCATCCTTCGGATCGCTCGGCCCGAGGATGTCCTTGCCGGCCCGAAAGCCATTGTAGAACACGGCTTCGGGCACGCCGTCCCCATCGGCGTCGAAAAGCGACCCGACATGGGCGAGGCTGTCCCATTGCGTCGAATATTGCAGATGCATGACCACGAGATCGTCGCAGATCACATCCGTCATGTTCGGGTCGTCGTTCGCCAGCACGTAATTCATGTTCGGCTTGCCCGAGCGTGAGGTCGGGCGCAGCACCGGCGGCAGGCGGCGCGGGTTGAGCACGTTCTTGCCCGGGTAATCGAGCGGCAGGCTCAGGCAAAAGCTCTTGCCCTCGCGCACCTCGGCAATTCCCTGCAGCACCTTGGCTTGCGTCACCAGGTTGAGGCGGCCGAGCTGATCATCGGGCCCGAAATCACCCCAGGTCGAGCCCTCCGGCCGGTTCACCCATCGTTTTGGTGCCATGGCTTTCCTCTTGATCGATGCTCTCGGACAGGGGAGCGCGGCCGTCTCGACCGCCGAGGCGGCGCGGATGCCCTTGGGGATCGGCATGGAGCCCGAGGGCGTGACCGTGCGCGTCGCAACTCAGCCGGCCGTTCGGGTCATTCCCGTCCAATCGCCAATTTCCAGGACGCGCCGCAAGACGGTCTCGTCCGGAGCCGCGACGCCCCTTATTTTTTCACCAGCGGGCAGGTCGATTGCGACAAGGGTTGGAAGGCTTCCTCCGCCGGGATGGTGGCGACGAGCTTGTAGTCGTCCCAGGGCTCCTTGGACTCGGAGGGCTTCTTCACCTCGAAGAGGTACATGTCGTGGACCATCCGGCCATCCTCGCGGATGTGCCCATTATGCGCGAAGAAGTCGTTGATCGGCGTCGCCTTCATCTGCTTCATCACGGCGCCAGGCTCGACGGTCCCGGCGGCGGCGACCGCCTTCAGGTAATGCATCGTCGAGGAATAGACGCCCGCGTGATCCATGGTCGGCATCTTGTGCATCTTCTCGAAGAAGCGGCGCGACCAGGCCCGGGTCTCATCGTTCATGTCCCAGTAGAAGGCGCTGGTCAGAAGCAGGCCTTGCGCCGCCTCGAGGCCTAGCGAGTTCACATCGGTGATGAAGACGAGGAGCGCGGCGAGCTTCTGGCCCGATTTCCCGATGCCGAACTCGGCCGCCTGCTTGATGGTGTTGATGGTGTCGGCGCCCGCATTGGCGAGGCCGATGACCTTCGCCTTCGAGGCTTGCGCCTGTAGCAGGAAGGAGGAGAAATCGGGCGTGTTGAGCGGCACGCGCACGGAGCCCAACACCTTGCCGCCGTTCTTGGCGATGAAGGCCGAGGTGTTCCTCTCGAGATCCTGGCCGAAGGCGTAATCGGCGGTGATGAAGAACCAGCTGTCGTACCCGGCCTTGACGGTCGCGACGCCCGTGCCCTTGGCGAGCGCGTAATTGTCGTAGGCGTAATGGACCGTGTAGGGTCCGCATTCCTCATTGGTGAGGCGCGTGACGCCAGGCCCGCTCATAATGATGATCTTGTTGCGCTGCTTGGCGACCTCGTTCGCCGCGAGCGCGGTCGCGGAAGCCGCCACGTCGAGGATCGCCTCGACGCCCTGGTCGTCGAACCATTGCCGTGCGATCGAGCCCGCGAGATCCGCCTTGTTCTGATGGTCGGCGGAGACGATCTCGATCGGCCGGCCCAGCACCTTGCCGCCGAAATCCTCGACCGCCATGCGCGCCGCCGTGACGCTCCCTTGCCCCGTGATGTCGGCGTAAGGCCCCGACATGTCGAGCAGAAGCCCAAGCTTGAGCGGCGCTTGCGCGAAGGCGGGAGCGCAAGCCAAAACAGCCGCGACGACGGCGGCCGTGAAAAACGCAAATCCCGATCTCATCACCTGCTCCCCGTTCCTCCCCGCGCCGCTTTGGTTGCGCGGCTCATTCGCGAGGGTTCGCCCTCGTCTTTCCCTTTCGCCCCGCCGTTCTGCGTCAGGATTGCCCCTGATCGGTGGCGAGATCGTTCCGGTCACCCGCGCCTTTGCGTAAGCAAAGACGGGGTGATCCGGCAAGTTGTGCTGCGCCGAAAAGCGCGATTTAAGAGACTCAGACCTGGAGGCTCAGACCCCGACCTGCGTCACATATTTGGTATTGAGATAGGCGTCGATCGCTTCCCGGCCGCCTTCCGTGCCGTAGCCTGAATCCTTCACGCCGCCGAAAGGCACTTCCGGCAGCGCAAGCGGCGCGCCGTTGATCGCCACCATGCCGCTTTCGATCGCCGCCCCGATGGCGGTCGCGGTCTTCGCCGATTTGGTGAACGCATAGGCCGCGAGCCCATAGGGGAGGCGGTTCGCCTCCGACACGACGCCGTCGAAAGTGTCGAAAGGCGCGATCATGGCGAGCGGCCCGAAGGGCTCCTCATTCATGATGCGCGCGTCCTTCGGCACGTCGGTCACCACCGTCGGCTCGAAGAAGAAGCCCTTGTTGCCGATGCGGTTGCCGCCGGTCTTCACCGTGGCGCCGTGCTTCTTGGCGTCGGCCACAAAGCCTTCGAGCGCATCGACGCGCCGGCTGTGCACGAGAGGCCCCATGCGCGTATTCGGGTCCATGCCGTCGCCGACCTTCAGGGCCTTCGCGGCGGCCGTGAACTTGTCGACGAATTGCTCATAGACCTTCTGCTGCACCAGGAGGCGTGTCGGCGCGATGCAAACCTGGCCGGCGTTGCGGAACTTGCTTGCCGCCAGAACCTTCACGGCCGCGTCGATATCGGCATCCTCGAAGACGATGCCCGGCGCATGGCCGCCGAGCTCCATGGTGGTGCGCTTCATATGCAGGCCGGCGAGCGCCGCGAGCTGCTTGCCCACCGCGGTCGAGCCCGTGAAGGTCACCTTGCGGATGATCGGATGCGGAATGAGATATTCGGAGACCTCAGCCGGATCGCCATAGACGAGGTTGATTACGCCCGCCGGCACGCCGGCGTCCGAATAGGCGCGCACCAGCTCGGCGATCGAGCCGGGCGTGTCCTCGGCGCCCTTGAGCACGGTGGAACAGCCGGCCGCCAGCCCCGCCGAGAGCTTGCGCACCGCCTGGTTCACCGGGAAGTTCCACGGCGTGAAGGCGGCGACCGGCCCGACCGGCTCCTTCATGGCGAGCTGGTAGAGACCCTCGAAGCGCGGCGGGATGATCCAGCCATAGGCGCGCCGGCCTTCCTCGGCGAACCAGTCGATCACATCGGCGGCGTTCAGGAGTTCGAGCTTCGCCTCGCCGACCGGCTTGCCCTGCTCGAGCGTCATGATCTTGGCGATGTCGTCGACCCGCTGGCGCATCAGCTCGCCCGCCTTGCGCATGATCTTGTAGCGGTCGAAGGGCGAGACCTTGCGCCAGGTCTGGAAGCCCTTTTGCGCCGCCTGCACGGCGCGCTCGAGATCGGCCTTGTTGGCATGGGCGAACGTGCCGATCTGATCGCCGGTCGCCGGGTTGACGACGGGCGTGGCCTTGCCGCCGGAAGCCTTGCCCCAGCTGCCGTCGATGAAAAGCGATACGTCCTGATACATGGTTCCTCCACCTGGACATTCGATCGGGCGCCCTGGCGTCCGAGCGTTGAAGAAAATCCTCCGACATCCCTATAGGGCCCCTCGCTTCACCAAGCAAAGCCGTGGATGCATGCGAGCCAGCGGGCGGAGTGGGGCGCTGAAGCCGTTCATATCGGTCAACCGGCGCGAGGCGCCTCCGACTTAAAAGCGCTCTGCCGCTTCATACCCGTTACCGCTCACTCGATGCGGCAGCTCACGCGAACTCAGTCGCGAATGCCATTCATCTTCATCATTCGTCTTAGCGGCACGGCCTCGCTCCGACTGGCGCGAAGATCGGCAAACCGTTGCTCAGCTGCTGCGCATATGTAGCAACCATTTCGCGGTCGCCAACCATGAGCCCATTCGAGGCGGATTAGAGATGTCGCGGGTTCACGCCGCTTCGACCCTTCGGTCCGCCGCGGCGCGATAGGAGAGCGCCTCGGCGAGATGAATGCGGCCGATGCTCTTCTCGCCTTCAAGATCGGCGAGCGTGCGGGCGACCTTGATAATGCGGTGGTAGCCGCGCGCCGTGAGATGAAGCCGATCGGCGGCGTTGCGCACGAGCGCGAGCCCCGCCTCATCGGGCTTTGCCACCTCGTCGAGCACGCTCGGTGGGCAGGCCGCGTTGGTCGAGGTGCCTTCGAGGCCGAGTGCGCGGTAGCGCTCCGTCTGGCGTTCGCGCGCCGCCGCGACGCGCTTGCCGACATCGGCCGAGCCTTCGGCGGGGGGCGGCAACACGAGATCGGCCGGCGTCACTGCCGCGACCTCGATATGCAAATCGATGCGGTCGAGGAGCGGGCCCGAGATGCGCGATTGATATTGCGCGAGGCAGCGTTCGTTCGGCTGGCGCTTGCAGGCAAAGCCCGGATCATTCGCATGGCCGCAGCGGCAAGGGTTCATGGCCGCGACGAGCTGGAAGCGCGCCGGATAGACATTGCGGTAATTGGCGCGGCTGATCGCGACCTCGCCGGTTTCGAGGGGCTGTCGCAGGCTGTCGAGCACTTGCGGGGAGAATTCCGGGAATTCGTCGAGGAAGAGCACGCCGTGGTGCGCGAGCGACACCTCGCCCGGCCGCGCACGCAAGCCCCCGCCGACGAGCGCCGACATCGAGGCCGAATGATGCGGCGAGCGAAAGGGCCGCCGGTCCGTGAGCGCGCCATCGGCGATCAGCCCGGCCACCGAATGGATCATCGAGACTTCGAGGAGCTCCTTCGGCGAAAGCGGCGGCAGGATCGAGGGCAGGCGCGCCGCGAGCATCGATTTGCCGGCGCCGGGCGGCCCACTCATCAGGAGATTATGGCCGCCCGCCGCCGCGATCTCCAGGGCGCGCTTGGCATTCTCCTGGCCCTTCACCTCCTTGAGGTCGGCCAAGGGCACGAGCGAGCGGCGCACGGCGGGCTCCGGACGCGAGAGCGCCTGCGCGCCCGTCACATGGTTTGCGAGCTGGATGAGCGAGCGCGGCGCCACGTTGTCGAGTTCGCCGCTCGCCCAGGCAGCCTCGGGGCCGCCGGCCTGCGGACAGATGAGACCCAGATTTCGCGCATTGGCGTGCATGGCGGCGGGCAGAACGCCGGCGATCG
>DASZIL010000162.1:0-3722 GCA_035949255.1 Beijerinckiaceae bacterium
GAGAGGTGAGACAGCGCCGAGCCCAGCCTATTGCTTCGGCGGCTCGGCCGCGGGAGGCTGTTGGCCTTTCGCGGGCTGCGGCTGGCCTTGCGCCGGGGTCGCAGGTGCCGGGGCGCCGGCGGGCGCCGGCGCGCCGGCCGCGGGTTGCGCCTGGGCGGTCACAGCGGGCAAGGGCTCCGGGTTGTCGGAAAGCGTGCGCAGATAGGCGAGGACATTGGCGCGGTCCTCCGCCTTCGGCATGCCGGCGAAGGTCATCTTGGTGCCCGGCATGAAGTCCCTCGGGCTCTTGATGAAATTGAAGATGGCGTCATAGGTCCATTTCTCGCCCTTGGCGCCCAAATCCTGGTTGGCTTGCGAATAAGCGAAATCCTTGTCGGCGGCGTGCACGCGCCCGACGACCCCATATAGATTCGGGCCCGTTGTCTTCGACGGCTCGCCCTTCCCGAATGAATGGCAGGTCGAGCAGATCGCGGTGTCTTTCTGGCCGGCGGCGGGATCGGCCTTGGCGAGGAGCTCGGGAAGCGGCAGCGTCGGCTCCGCCGCAGGCGCGCCGCCCTTGCCTTCGGGAGGGGCCGATGGGAGGTCATAGCCTGGAATGGCGGGTTTGGCGGGGGTGAACAAGCCGCCGGAGACGACGCTCAGCGCCATGACGAAGAGCAGGGTGCCAAGCACGGCACCCGCGATCTTGTTGAATTCGAAGGAGTCCATCCTGCCCTCGGTCTCTACCGGCTCTCGACCTCACCAAGGCCGCCTCCGGCCGGAGGAAGCCATGATCTCGCCACACGCCATAGCCGCATTGCGCCCATCCGCGCAACTCGTATAAGCCGGTTGCGAGATGCTACTTTTCGCCGCTTGTGGGCGAGGGGCCCGGCGTCTCCCGGCGGAGCCCGCCGCGCCCACCGGAACCGAAAATGCGAGACCCCATCATTCTCATCCCCGCGCGGCTCGCGGCGAGCCGCCTGCCGGGCAAGCCCCTTGCCCCGATCGCCGGCGAGCCGATGATCGTGCATGTCTGGCGGCGCGCCTGCGAGGCAGGGATCGGCCCGGTTCGGGTGGCGACCGACAGCGGCGAGATCGCCGAGGCCGTCCGCCGCGCCGGCGGAGAGGCCGTGATGACGCGCGAAGACCACCTGAACGGCTCCTCGCGCATCTTCGAGGCCGTGCAAAGCGTCGACCCGAAGGGTCGCCATGACGTGATCGTCAACCTTCAAGGCGATTTGCCGACCATCGATCCCCGCGCCATCGCCACCGCGATCGAGCCGCTCGCGGACCCTCTCGTCGATATCGCGACGCTCGCCTGCGTGATCACGCGCGAAGAGGAGCGGCTCGACCCTTCCGTCGTCAAGGCCGTCGGCTCCGAGCTTTCACCCAGGCGCCTGCGAGCGCTCTATTTCACGCGCGCCACCGCTCCGAGCGGGCCGGGGCCGCTTCTCCACCATGTCGGGATTTATGCCTATCGGCGCGCCGCGCTCGAGCGCTATGTGGCGCTCCCACCCTCGCCGCTCGAAGTGAGGGAAAGGCTCGAGCAGCTCCGGGCGCTCGAGGCGGGAATGCGCATCGACATCACGCTCGTCGACGACGTGCCGCTCGGCGTCGACACCCCCAAAGACCTCGAACGCGCCCGCGCCGTGCTGGAGCGGCACGCCCTTTCCGGAGAGAGCCCGTGACTGCGAAGAAGATCATTTCCTATCAGGGAGAGCCCGGCGCAAACTCCCACATCGCTTGCGAAGAGGTGCATCCGGGATGGGAGCCCTTGCCTTCGCCGACCTTCGAGGACGCCTTCGCGGCGGTCACCGATGGCGCGGCTTCGCTCGCCATGATTCCGATCGAGAATTCGGTTGCCGGACGCGTCGCCGATATCCACCATCTCTTGCCCCGCTCGGGGCTTCACATCGTGGGCGAGCACTTCCTCCCGATCCGCTTCCAGCTTTGCGCGCCGAAGGGCGCAAGCTTGAAAAGCGTCAGGGACGTCTACAGCCATGTGCATGCGCTCGGCCAATGCCGCAAGATCATCCGCAAGCTTGGCTTGCGCGCCCATGTGGCGGCCGACACGGCGGGCTCGGCGCGCGAAGTCGCCGAATGGAACGACAAGGCGAAAGCCTCGCTCGCGACCAGACTCGCGGCCGAAATCTACGGCCTCGACATCCTGATGAACGATGTCGAGGACGAAAGGCACAACACCACCCGCTTCATCATTCTGTCGAAACGGGACGAGCGAGCCCCTCGCGGCAATGGTCCGACGGTGACGAGCTTCATCTTCCGCGTGCGCAATCTCCCGGCAGCGCTTTATAAGGCGCTCGGCGGCTTCGCCACGAATGGCGTCAACATGACCAAGCTCGAAAGCTACATGGTCGAAGGGCAGTTCTTCGCCACCATGTTCTACGCGGAAGTCGACGGCCACCCCGATGATCTGCCGCTGAAACGGGCGCTCGAGGAGCTCGAGTTCTTCTCGCGCGAGTTCCGCATCCTCGGCGTCTATCCGGCGCATCCCTTCCGCGACACGTTCAAGGAGGTGCGCGAGTAGCCCGCCATGCCCCGTCTCTTCACCGGCCTCGAAATTCCCGCCGGCGTCGCCGCCGCGCTCTCCTCGCTGCGCGGCGGCCTCGCCGGCGCGCGCTGGATCGACGCCGCGAACTACCATGTGACCTTGCGCTTCGCGGGCGACATCGACGGGCGCACGGCGGATGATTTCGCCCATGGACTCGACGCGGTGCGCCCGCGCGCCATCGAGCTCACCATCGACGCGCTCGATGTTTTCGGCGGGGACAAGCCACGCGCGCTCGTCGCGCTGGTCAGGCCGACGGCGCAGCTCACCGCGCTTCAGGCCGAGCATGAGAGCATCGCGCGCCGCGCCGGCATGGCGCCGGAAACGCGCAAGTTCACGCCGCATGTGACGCTCGCGCGGCTGCGCGGCACGCCGGCGGAAGCGGCCGCCTTCTTCATCGCCTCGATGGGACGCTTTCCGGTGCAGCGCTTCAGCGTGCCGCGCTTCGCGCTGTTCTCCTCACGCGCCTCCGTGGGGGGAGGGCCTTATGTGGTCGAGGCGGCGTATCCGCTTGCGGCCTCCGCGCTCGGCCAAGAAGCATGATTGAGGACTATGGCGTGATGCTCGCGGCATGATGCTCGCGGCATGATGCTCACGGCGTGAAGCCGCTCCGCGGGCGTCTCGGCCCGCCTCAGCGCCCCGTCATCCCTCGATCTTCGAGAAATCCGCGACCTCATGCACGGCGCGGCGAAGGCCCGAAAGCAACTTGAGCCGGTTCGCGCGAAGCGCCGCATCGGGGTCATTGACGGTGACCTTGTCGAAGAACGCATCGACGGCCGGGCGAAGCTCGGCGAGCGCCGCCATCGCCTGCGTGAATTCTTCCTTCAGCACGTGCTCGCGGGCGTGGTGCGAGGCGGCGTCGAGCACATGGGCGAGCACGCGCTCTTCCGGCAAGCCGCGCGCTTCGATGAGAGAAAGCTCGGGCGCGGCGTCATAGGAAACGCCGTCCTTCTTTTCCTCGATGCGCAGGATGTTGGCGGCGCGCCGATAGCCGGCGAGGAGGTTCTTGCCGTTCTCCGTGTCCAGGAAGGCGGCGAGCGCCTCGATCCTTCTGGCGACCATGAGGAGATCATCGTGGCCAGGCAAGGCGAAGACCGCATCCACGAGATCATGGCGCGCGCCCCTCTCGCGCAGCAGAACCTTGAGGCGGTCGGCGAAGAAGGAGAGGAGGTCCTCG
>DASZIL010000163.1:0-6208 GCA_035949255.1 Beijerinckiaceae bacterium
TCCCTATGCTCTCCCAACCGCATGCCGTGCTGGACGTGATCCGCAACGCCGCAAAGGCCGTTCAGAAATCCAAGACGGCGTAGGGCACGTCTCGGGCAGCTAGAACCGCGTGATCGGAGGCGTAACGCGATCTTTGAGAGACCGCCGCAAGGCGATCAAAGAAAAAGGAACCAAAGCAAACGCGTGCGAACACAGGTTTTTTGGAGGCCTCGGAGGGAATCGAACCCCCGTACAAGGATTTGCAGTCCTCTGCGTAGCCACTCCGCCACGAGGCCTCAAGCTGCGTCTCGCGCTCTCGTTAAAGCGTGGCAGCCGATTGGGCAATATCTCCCTGCCGATGCCCGGCAACGCGTGCTCAGGGCTTCGCCCGTCACGATGCGCCCTCACGAGCGTGTGCCGTGCTTGCCTTTGGCCCGCACCGGGATAAAAGCCCCTGGCACTGGAGGAGCACCCCATGCTCGATTTCGCCGATCTCCGCCGCCGCATGGTCGACAACCAGATTCGCACGGCGGATGTCACTTATCGACCGGTCTTGGCCGCCATCGAGAATTTGCCGCGCGAACGCTTTCTGCCGGAAGCCGCGAAGCCTTTCGCCTATAGCGACCAGCACCTCATGGTCGGGCGCGTCGAGACCACGGGCGAAAGCCGCTACTCGCTTGCTCCCGTGCTTTTCGCGCGGATGGTCCAAGCGGTCGAGCCCGTTCAAGGTGAAAGGGTTCTCCACATCGCCTGCGGAACCGGATATGGCAGCGCCGTGTTCGCCAAGCTCGGCGCGCATGTGGTGGCGCTCGACGAAGACGCGAGCCTGATCGCCGCCGCCGAGCGTGCGCTCGCCGAGGCCGGAATCTCCGGCGTCAAGACACGGGTCGGCATGCTTTTCGAAGGTGCTTCCTCGGAGGCCCCCTTCGATGTGATCTTCATCGAGGGCGCTTACGAGCGTGAGCCCGAGGCGCTCGTCGCGCAATTGGCGGATGGCGGTCGTCTCCTCGGGGTCTCCGGCGTGGGCCGCGCCGCACAGGTGATGCTGCAGGTCAAGACCGGCGACGCCCTGACAGGTCGCGCAGTGTTCGATGCCTCGGCGCCTCTGCTTCGCTCTTTCACCAGGAGGCCCGAATTCGCATTCTGAGCTCCTGGCAAGGAGGCGGCTCAAACAGCGGCAAATGCGCTCTCGAAATGTTGCGGTTTTGCAACATTGGGAGAGTCTTTGTTCCGTAAGCATAAGTTAACCGCATCTCGCCTGAAAGCCGCCACAAACGAACCCGCCTTTAGCTCGCGGGTGTTGGGAAGCGCGGGCAATGTGCTCCGCGCTTTTGTTTCGCTCAGCGCCGATCGAGGCGTTGCGTTGGGGCCTGGAGTAGAGCGAGCGGGATGGACGCGCGAGTTATCGACAAGTTGAGGCTGCCCAGTCGGCATGTGACCGAAGGGCCGGCGCGTGCTCCGCACCGTTCGTATCTTTACGCTATGGGGCTCACGAGAGAGCAGATCCATCAGCCGCTCGTCGGCGTGGCGAGCTGCTGGAACGAAGCCGCGCCTTGCAACATCGCCTTGATGCGCCAAGCACAGGCCGTGAAAAAGGGCGTGTCGGCCGCGAACGGCACGCCGCGCGAGTTCTGCACCATCACGGTCACGGACGGCATGGCGATGGGCCATCAGGGCATGAAGGCTTCGCTCGCTTCGCGCGAGGTGATTGCCGATTCCGTCGAGCTCACCATGCGCGGCCATTGTTACGACGCGCTCGTCGGCCTTGCCGGTTGCGACAAGTCGCTGCCGGGAATGATGATGGCCATGTGCCGGCTCAACGTGCCCTCGATCTTCATCTACGGCGGCTCGATTCTCCCGGGGACCTTCAGGGGCCGCCCGGTCACCGTGCAAGACCTCTTCGAAGCGGTCGGCAAGCATTCGGTCGGCGATATGTCGGATGCCGATCTCGATGAGCTCGAGAATGTGGCCTGTCCTTCCGCCGGCGCCTGTGGCGCCCAGTTCACCGCCAACACCATGGCCACGGTTTCCGAAGCGATGGGGCTCGCCTTGCCCTATTCGGCAGGCGCGCCGGCGCCTTATGAGATGCGCGACCGCTTCTGCATGGCGGCGGGCGAGATGGTGATGGAGCTTCTCCAACGCAATATCCGTCCGCGCGACATCGTCACGAGAAAGGCTCTCGAAAACGCGGCGACCGTCGTTGCCGCTTCAGGCGGTTCCACCAATGCGGCGCTGCATCTTCCGGCGATCGCGCATGAGTGCGGCATCGCGTTCGATCTTTTCGAAGTCGCCGAAATCTTCAAGCGGACCCCTTACATCGCCGATCTCAAGCCCGGCGGGCGCTATGTCGCCAAGGACCTCTTCGAGGTGGGAGGAATTCCGCTCCTCATGAAAACCCTTCTCGACCATGGCTTCCTCCACGGCGATTGCCTCACCGTCACCGGCCGCACGATCGCGGAGAATCTGGCCAAGGTCGCCTGGAACGACAAGCAGGATGTGGTGCGCCCCGCCAATACGCCGATCACGCCGACGGGTGGGGTCGTCGGCCTCAAGGGGAATCTCGCACCCGATGGAGCGATCGTGAAGGTCGCCGGGATGGCGCGCGAGCATCTCGTCTTCAGCGGTCCGGCGCGCTGCTTCGACACGGAGGAAGCCTGTTTCGAGGCGGTGCGCACGCGCAGCTACAAGGAAGGCGAGGTTCTCGTCATTCGTTACGAAGGGCCACGCGGCGGCCCGGGCATGCGCGAGATGCTGGCCACGACCGCCGCCCTTTACGGTCAGGGCATGGGAGACAAGGTCGCGCTCATCACGGATGGGCGTTTCTCGGGCGCGACGCGCGGTTTTTGCGTCGGCCACGTAGGGCCCGAAGCCGCAGTCGGCGGGCCGATCGCACTCCTGCGGGATGGCGACATCATCGAGATGGACGCCATCAAGGGCGTGCTCGCTGTGAAGCTTTCGGAGAGCGAGCTCGAGCGCCGCAAAAAAGACTGGAAGCCGCGACAAAGTGAATTTGGTTCAGGCGCAATTTGGAAATACGCACAACAGGTGGGACCTGCGCGCCATGGCGCGGTAACCCATCCCGGGGCTCAGGGCGAAGCTCGGTGCTATGCGGATATTTGACCCCCCGGCCCTGATCCTTTCGGCTATGGCGGCAAGCGGCGCCAGCTTCTGGCTCGCGCCGGCGGCGCTTGCTCAGAGCCAACCCGAACCGATCGCCGTTGTCGCCTCTCCACTGCCGAGCCCTGTGGTTGCCTCGCCTTTGCCGCCGCTGCCCATCGGCCGGTCGGCTCCCGAAACGACGCTGACCAGCGCCAATTCCTCAGGCGTGGGTCATCCTCTTGCCGTCGTTCCGGCGGCGCCGCAGTCCATGCTTCCGGCGAGCACGGGTGATAGCGATGTCGTCGTCACCGCGCCGGCCTATGCGCCCGCGCTCAATCCGCGCCTCGCCGAGCCCTTCAAATCGATGCGCGATGCCTTCACCAAGGCAATGAAGGGCTATAATGCCGGCGACAAGGCCGATGCGGTTCGCGCCTTCGCCTATGCGGCCGCGCAAGGCCATGTCATGTCGTGCTGGAAGCTCGCGCGCATGTATGCGGAAGGCGACGGCGTGCAGCGCGATGACCTCAAGGCCTTCGAATATTTTTCGCGGGCGGCGGATGCCGACACCGACGAGGGATCGGGCTCGCCGAACGCGCGCTTCATCGCCAATGCGTATGTGGCGCTCGGCACCTATTTTCTCGATGGCATCCCGAACACCTATGTCAAAGCAGATCCCGTGCGCGCGCGCGATTTGTTCAAATACGCGGCCTCGCTCTTCGGCGATCCGGACGCGCAATATAATCTCGCACGCATGCTGGCCGATGGAGCCGGCGGACCCAAGGATATTCGAGAGGCCGTGCGCTGGCTCAATCTCGCCGCCGAGAAGAACCATCGCCCCTCGCAGGCGCTCCTCGGCCATATCCTGTTCACCGGCAATGGCGTTCCGCGCCAGGCGGCGCAAGGCCTGATGTGGCTTTCGCTCGCGCGCGAAGGGGCCGATCCGGCAAAGGATGCCTGGATCACGCAGTTGCGCGATCAAGCCTTCGCGGCGGCAAACGAGAATGAGCGCCAGCTTTCGACGCTCTATCTCGATCAGCACAGCAAGCCGCATTGACGAGGCTGAAGCCTTGCGCCGTTCACGGCGCCCGCAAGAGCCTTTCGGCCAAGCCTGCCGGATAGAGCCTGTCGCGGCCTGTCAGGAAGCGGTCGATCTCGACCCATTCCGCGAAATGCGCGCTTCCTTCGTTTTCCTTGATGACAAACCGATCTCTCGCATGATGGCGACCACCCGAACGGCTTCGACGGGGCGCCATCGCGAGCCGCCGGTTCGCTCCCCTGAATGGTCGGACATGCTCCTCCTCGCGAAAGGATGCGTGTGTCGGGATTCGTTCGCGTGAAGCCCTCACGTCATATTCAGCTCCACGACCACCGGCACGTGGTCCGAGGGCTTGTCCCAACCGCGCGTCTGTTTATCGATGCGGCAGGAAACAAGCTTGTCGGCGGCCTGGGGCGACAACAAGAGATGGTCGATGCGGATGCCGTTGTTCTTCTGGAAGGCGCCGGCCTGATAATCCCAGAAACTGTAGCGCTCGGGAGCCTGGTCGCAAGCGCGAAGGGCGTCTGTCAGGCCGAGCGCCAATAGCCGTCGAAAGGCCGCGCGCGTCTGCGGCAGGAAGAGCGCATCGGATACCCATGCTGCGGGCTCACGGGCATCGATCGGCTCCGGGATGACGTTGTAATCGCCGGCGAGCACGAGCGGCTCCTCGAGGCGCAGCAAGGCCACCGCGCGGCGACGCAGCCGCTCCATGAAGCCGAGCTTATAGGGGTATTTTTCCGTCTGCGGCGGATTGCCGTTCGGCAAATAGATCGAGGCCGCGCGCACGACACCATTTTCCGTGGAAAAAACGGCTTCCATATAACGCGCGTGGCTATCCGCGTCGTCACCCTCGAGCCCGCGCATCACCTCATCAGGGCGCCTGCGCGAAAGGATGGCGACGCCGTTGAAAGTCTTCTGGCCATGCGTCTCCACATGGTATCCCGCGGCCTCGACCTCGAGCCTCGGAAAGGCCTCGTCGAGGCATTTCAATTCCTGCAGGCAGACGATGTCGGGCCGAGCTTCATCGAGCCAACGCAGCAGATGAGCGAGCCTTTGGCGGATCGAATTGACGTTCCAAGTGGCGATCAACATCCTTTGATCCTATCCCAATCGCTTGAATAGATAAGTGCAGTTGTGACCTGGCGGGTAATCCTCGATGGTGCCGAAAGGCCGATAGCCGAGGCGCTGATAGAATTGCGGCGCCTGGAAGCTGAAGGACAAAAGCCAAACGCCGATGCAGCCGCGCTCGCGTGCCTTGGCCTCGGCCTCGTTCAGGAGAGTGGTGCCGAGCCCTTGGCCGCGATGGGCGGCCGGCACGAAGAGCAGGTCGACGAAGAGCCAACGCCAATAGCTCACGCCCCACAGCCCGCCGATGATCGCCTCGCGCTCCGGCTCCTTCAGCAGAATCGCCAAAGGCGAGACCGGATCGGGAAAACCGGTGCGCTCATCGTTAAAGGCGTCGAGCAGCCGGAAGATCGCCTGGCGGTGTTCGGGGAGTGGTCGATCGAGCGTGACGATGTCGGGTGTCATGCGGCAGGCAACCAAGGCATCAGAACCTCGATTCTGCGGCAACTTACCTTCGCTCTCCCGATACGCATGTATCCGCTCCTTTGAGCTTGAGGACCTCGTCCGTCGCGGGTCATTCAGTCCTTCAGAAGCTTCTTGGCTTCGGCGAGCCATTGGGCATTTCGTTTGCGCACGAATGGGGGGCTCCGGTCGCCCCGTTTCACGACCTCCGCGGCGATCGAAAGGGCCTCTGTCCTGCGGCCATCCTTCTTCAAGAGGCGAGCAAGCCGAAGCGTTGGTTCAAGGCCCGGATAGCTGTTCGCAAGCGCTCTGTATTCCTTTTCGGCCTGATCCGCCCGACCGGCCTCGTCCAATGAACGAGCGTAGACGAGATGCGCCTCGGCTTGGTTGTAGTGCGGCCAGCGACGCTTGAGCTCGTCGAGCGTCACGAGCGCCTCGTCGGGCCTGCCGAGCGCGAGCTCGGCGCGCGCCTTCCCGGCGAAGAACATGGGCTCGTCGCCATGGGGCTCACCGACAATCCCGCCGAAGAGAGAGGCGGCTTCATCAGGCTTGCCGATCGCGAGGCAC
>DASZIL010000164.1:0-3794 GCA_035949255.1 Beijerinckiaceae bacterium
CGGATCGACACCGAGGTCGGCGAGCCGGCCGGCACATATTTGTCGGCATTGTCGAGAAGGTTGAAGACCACCTGCTCGAGCAAGGTCGCATCGCCGCGCACAAGCGGCAGGTCGGGCGCGATCGTGACTTCGATCGGGCGGGCGGGAAAGCTCAAGCGCGCATGGGCGACGGCGCTGCGCACCGCGTCCCCGGCGTCGGCGAGGTCGCGCTTGACGTTCACGGCGCCGGCCTCGAGCCGTGTCATGTCGAGGAGGTTCGAGACGAAGCGCGACAGCCGCGCCGTCTCCTCCTCGATCGTAGCGAGAAGGTCGCGGCGCGAGGAGGCTGGCATCTTGTCGCCGAGCTCCCGAAGGCTCGTGACCGCGCCCATGATCGCGGATAAGGGCGTACGCAAATCATGCGAAAGCGAGGAGAGCAGAGCGCCGCGCAGCCTTTCGCTCTCGATGGCGGTCTCGGCCTTCGCCGCCTCGTCGACGAGCTGGGTGCGCTCGATCGCGACCGCCGCCTGGTCGATGAGGGCCGACAGCGCCCGGTCGTCCTCGGCCGAAAGATCCTCATCCGTTTTTCCCGGCCTGACCCCGATCACGCCGAGGATGCCGCGCGAGGTGCGAAGCGGCCGGAACTGAAACTGCGCGTTCGGCAAGGTGGCGGTGCGCCAGCCGGCGAATTCGCCGCGCGTCGCCGACCAGCGCGCCGCCGCCCATTCGCTGGGGCCGAGCGTATCCTCCGGCGGAAGCGCGGCGCCGAGCTCGAGCTCTTCCTTCTGGCCGAGGAGCACGAGGGCGCCCCCGTTCACCGACTTCGCGACGTGCGAGACCACCACCCAGAGCACATCGTCGAGCTTGGCGATCGCCGAGAGCTTGCTCGAAAAATCATAAAGCGATTGCGTGGCGACGACGCGGCGCGCCGCCGCGTCCGATTGCTCGCGCACGCGCCCCGCAAGCCCGCCGGTGAGCACAGCGACGAGGAGGAAGATAAGCAGCGCAAAAAGCTCGTGCGGCTCGGCGATGGTGAAGGTGTAGACCGGCTCGATGAAGAAGAAATTATAGGCGAAGAAGGAGAGCACCGCCGCAAGGATCGCCGAGCCCGCGCCGTAGGTCACGGCGCAAAAAAGCACGGCGGTAAGGAAGATCATCGAGAGGTTGGGCAGCACGAGGAAATGCGAGGCGATCGTGCCGATGCCGACCGCCGCGGCGACGGAGAGGAAAGGCACGGCGCCCGCGAGCGCCGAGAGACGCGGGCGCAAGAAGCTGAAGCGGCGCGATTTCGCCGGCTGGTCCGAGGTGACGATATGCACCGCGATGCCCGAGGCGCGGCGCACGATCTCTTCCGGCAGCGAGCGGCCGCGCAAGCGCGCGAACCAATCGGCCGCCGAGCGGCCGATCACGATCTGCGTGACGTTCTCGCGTCGGGCGAAGCGCAGGATCTCGTCGGGCAGGTGGCGCCCGGTGAGGCGCGCGAGCTCGGCGCCGAGGCGCTCGGCGAGCCGCATCGCCTCGTCGATGCGCTTCAGCGCCCGGTGGCTCGTCTCCTCGAAATCGAAACGGCTGAGATGGACCGCGATCCAGGAGGCGTTGAGCCCGCTCGCGAGCCGGCTTCCGGCCCGCACCACCGTCTCCGATAAGGGATCGGTGCCGACGCAGACGAGGATGCGCTCGGCGGCGGGCCAGGGGCCTTCGATGGCGTTCTGGCGCAAATAGACGACCATCTGGTCGTCGACCCGATCGGCCGTACGCCGGAGCGCGAGTTCGCGCAAGGCGGTGAGATTGCCGGGCTTGAAGAAATTATCCGCCGCGCGCCTGGCATTCTCGGGCAAATAGACCTTGCCGTCCCGAAGGCGCTGCATGAGCTCGGCCGGCGTGATGTCGACGACCACCACCTCGTCGGCCTTGTCGACCACCGTGTCCGGCACCGTCTCGCGCACGCTGACGCCCGTGATGGTCGAGACAACGTCCGAGAGGCTTTCGAGGTGCTGGATGTTGACGGCGGTCCATACATCGATCCCGGCCGCGATGAGCTCCTCGATATCCTGGTAGCGCTTGGGATGGCGGCTCTCGGGCGCGTTCGTATGAGCGAGCTCGTCGACGATGATGAGCTTCGGCCGGCGCTTGAGCGCGGCATCGATGTCGAATTCCTGGATGATGCGTCCGCGGTAATCGACGTTGCGTTGCGGCAGCATCTCGATGCCTTGAACGAGCGCCGCGGTCTCCGCGCGCCCATGGGTCTCGACGATGCCGACGACCACATCGACCCCCTCGCGGGCCGCCTGCTTGGCGCCCGAAAGCATGGCATAGGTCTTGCCGACGCCAGGCGCCGCCCCGAGGAAGACCTTCAGTTTCCCGCGGTTCTCACTATGGACGAGCGCGAGCAGGGCATCCGGGTCGGGGCGTTCGCCTCGTTTGGAATCGGCTTGAGCCATCCGCGAATACTATCACACCCGGGAAGGAAACGCCCTGCGTCCTTCGCCGGCTCTCCTCGCCAACCTCCTTGGCAACGCTCTTCGCTAAGCCTCCGCGACGAGCGGGTATTTCAGCCAGCCGCCAGGCCGTCGAGCGCGAGGTTGAGCTCGAGCACATTCACGCGTGGCTCGCCGATGATCCCGAGCGCGCGCGCCTCGACCGCGCCAATGACGAGCGCGCGGACCTTGTCTTCCGGCAGATTGCGGGCCTTGGCGACGCGCGCGACTTGCAGAAGCGCATAGGCCGGCGAGATGTGCGGATCGAGCCCCGAGGCGGAAGTGGTCACGGCGTCGGCGGGAATCGGGCTCGTCACGCCTTCCTTGCGCCAGCTCTCGATATCGCCCTTCACGCGATCGACGAGCGCCTGCGATGTCGGGCCGAGGTTCGAGCCCGATGAATTCGCCGCGTTGTAGGGGGCGTCCACCGTTTTCGTCGAATCATTGGGGTCAGGCATATTCGTCGCGGACGGCCGTCCGTGGAAATATTTATCCGAGGTGAAATTCTGTCCGATGAGCGAGGAGCCGATCACGGTGCCGTCGCGCACGATCATGCTGCCGCCGGCGCGATGCGGGAAGACGACAGTGGCAAAGCCCATGATGGCGAAGGGATAGATGACGCCCGTGAGAAGCGTCATCAGGACGATCAGGACGATCGCGGGGCGAAAATGCTGGACCATGATGTTTCAAGCCTCAGGCGAGGTGAAGGGCCGAGACGATGATGTCGAGGGCCTTGATGCCGACGAAGGGCACGATGATGCCGCCGACGCCATAGAGGAGGATGTTGCGCCGAAGCAGCGCGGCCGCGCCGATCGGGCGATAGGCGACACCTTTCAAGGCGAGCGGGATCAGCGCGATGATGATGAGCGCGTTGAAGATCACCGCCGAAAGTATCGCCGATTGCGGCGAGGCGAGCTTCATGATGTTGAGCGCGCCGAGCTCCGGATAGGTGACGATGAACAAGGCCGGGATGATGGCGAAATACTTCGCCACGTCGTTCGCGATCGAGAAGGTGGTGAGCGAACCGCGCGTCATCAAGAGCTGCTTGCCGATCTCGACGATCTCGATGAGCTTCGTCGGGTTGGAGTCGAGATCGACCATGTTGCCAGCTTCGCGCGCCGCCTGCGTGCCCGTTTGCATGGCGACGCCGACATCGGCCTGGGCGAGCGCTGGCGCGTCATTCGTGCCGTCCCCACACATCGCGATGAGGCGCCCGCCTTGCTGCTCCTTGCGGATATAGGCGAGCTTATCCTCCGGCGTCGCCTCGGCGATGAAATCGTCGACGCCGGCCTCCGACGCGATCGTGGCGGCCGTGACGGGGTTGTCGCCCGTCACCAT
>DASZIL010000165.1:0-10454 GCA_035949255.1 Beijerinckiaceae bacterium
GCGAGATTCGCCGCAAGGTCGAACTCGGCGCTCTGCGACATCGCGGCCTCGACGGCCCCGCCGAGCGGCGTGCCGGAGGCGAGGGCCTCGAGGAAAGTCGCGCCGCCTGCCGGCAGGCGATGGACATGGACGAGCTGGTGCGGGCGCACCACGAGCGCATCCTCTCCCGCCCAATTCTCGATCGGGCCGGGCTCGGCCTCGCCGGAATTCATGGCCCAAATGGTCACCACCGGATGAGGCGAACGCAAGATCGCCGCCGATGGGTGTGGGACGAGAACGACATCGCCCAGGTTTTCCGGCGCGACACCGGCGATGTCTTGCGCCGAGAGCGGCGCCGCATCCCCTGCGTGATAGGCGCGCGTGCGCAAATCCTCCAAGCGGATGACGTCGGGCAAATAAACGAGCTCGCTCGCCGCCTCGAAGCTTTTCACGAAATCGGCAAAGCCTTCACCGTAGTCGAGCAGGACCGGAGAGCTCGGAGGATGACGCAGCACGTATTCCCGCGCCATGGCGCCGAGGAACTCTTCTCCGACGATTTTTTCCGTCGCCGGGTAGCGCGCCGCCAAGGCGCCGGAAAGGCCGAAAAGGACGTTGTTGCGGTAGATCGCGAAGCGACGGGTCGGTGTCGCGCTCGAGGATGAGGTGAGCCCTGGCGGAACGCTGCCGTCCCCGCCGAGAAGGGCGCCGGCGAAGCGCGATTGGGTCGCGGTCGACATTGTGACCAGCCTCACGCCGCGGCTTTGCGCGACGCGCGGTCGAGCACCGTTTCGGCCGCCTCCGCTTCGCGCCGCAACACCGGCCAATCCGGCACGTCGTTGTCCCATTCGACGAGGCTCGCGACGCGGCCGATCCTCTCGATCACCTCCTCGTAAAGCGCCCACACAGGGTCCGCCACGGGCGAGTCATGCGCGTCGATGAGAAGCGTCGCGCCGGTCTCGTCGGTGGTCGCGGCGTGGCCGCTCAGATGGATCTCTCCGACACGATTCAAGGGGAAGGAGGCGAGATAATCGCGAGCCTCGAGGCGGTGATTGGTCGCCGAGACGAAGACGTTGTTCACGTCGAGGAGAAGCCCGCAACCGGCGCGCCGCGCCACCTCGCGAAGGAAGTCGACCTCGGCCATCGTGCTCTCCTCGAAGATCAGATAGGTCGAGGGATTTTCGAGGAGCATCCGCCGCCCGAGGAAGCTCTGCACCTCGTCGACATGCTCCACGACGCGCGTGAGCGTGGCTTGCGTATAGGGCAGCGGAAGGAGGTCGTTGAGAAAGACGTTGTCGTGGCTCGACCAGGCGAGGTGTTCGGAGAAGCTCCGCGGCTCGTAGCGGTCGCAAAGCGATTTGAGCCTTGCGAGGTGGTTGCGATCGAGAGCCTGCATCGAGCCGATCGACAGGCCGACGCCATGGATCGAGAGCGCGTAATCCTCGCGCAGCCTTTTCAGCATCGCGTGCGGCGGGCCGCCCGCGCCCATATAGTTCTCGGCGTGGATCTCGAAAAACCCGACCGGCTGTCGCGCCGCGTCGATTGCGGCGAAATGCTCCGGCTTGAACCCGACCCCTGCACGCAATGGAAGCGAAGGCGCATCGATCATGGAGGCATACTCCGGATGGTCATGGAGTGAGCGGCGACGGGAATTTCGTCCCGCCGCCGTTCATTTCACGCGGGTCGCTTGATCGGTGCGAGGGAGCCCGGACCGAAGGGCGTCGTCATGGTTGTGCACGTCCCCTTGGGGACGAGCTTCCACGAATTGCCCTGGTAGTCGACCTTGGAGGTGGCGGCGCATGTCGTACCCGGCCCCGCCGCGCAATCATTTTGGCCCTTGAGGGCGATGCCGTAGCACTTTTCCTTGGCGTCGGCGGCTGCTGCCGAGACGCTTGGAAGAGCGAGCGCCGCCGCGACCGATGCCGCGAGAACAACGGCGGTGGTCTTGATCATGATGAAGCTCCAGCGTTGAGGAAATCTCGCGGTTCAGGAGAGTGATCAGGCCGGGGTGAGCGAGCCGTGGCCCTTCGGCGTCTTGATCTTCGCGCAGGTCCCGGCCGGGACGAGCTTGAAGGAAGCCTTGTCGTAGCTCACCTTGGACATATGGGCGCAGTCATGCTTGCCCGCCTTGCAGTCGTTTTGGCCCTTCAGCGCCACGCCGTAGCACTTCTCCATGTTGGCGTCCTGCGCCGAAGCGGGGATAGACGAAAGCGCGAGGGTGGAAGCGAGCGAGGCCGCCAGCGCGAGGGTCAGGTGACGATTGTTCATTTATACTCTCCGTGGATGATGAGCCGAGAATGGCCCACCCCTGCCTGTTCGGAGACGAGCGCGCTAATGTTACACCCTTCACGATCATTTCAGATTGCGATGGTAGCCGGTTATGGAGCGCCCCGTCGCAAGTTCCCGAAGGGGCGAGTAACAATGAGACGGCCTGCGACGTAGGACCCTGGTGTAATATGAATTTTGGCGAGCGCGAAGAGGAGTGGGCTCTTTTGATGCGTGGTGCGATCGCGGGAGACAGCGCAGCCTACCACCGTTTTCTCCTGGCGGTGGCGCCCTATCTGCGCGCCACGGCGCGACGCCAATTCGCGCGCATGGGCGCGGCCGGCGGGGACCATGAGGATATCGTCCAGGAGGTGCTTCTTGCGATTCACCTCAAGCGCCATACATGGGATCCGAGCCGGGCGATCGGCCCCTGGGTCGCGGCGATCACCAGGAACAAGGCCATCGACATGCTGCGCCGCCGAGGGCGGCAGACCGAGATTCCCATCGAGGATGTCATCGAGCAGCTCCCGGCTGAGCCCACGGGAGGCGGTGAGGACGCGAGAGATGTGGAAAGGATGCTGGCCATGCTGAACCCCCGCCAGCGCGACATCATTCGCTCGGTCTCCGTGAACGGCGCCTCGATTCGCGAGGTTGCCGATCGTCTCGAGATGAGCGAGGGAGCCGTTCGCGTGGCGCTCCACCGGGCCTTGAAGGCGCTCGCTGCCCGTTACCGGAGCGATGCCAAATCATAGATGTCGCGAGTCATAGGTATCAAGTGAGAGACAACGAAGTGAGAACCGAGGAATTCATCAACGCGCTGGTTTCGGACGAGCCTTCGACGCGCAAGCGCTTCGGCTCGGTGATGGGAATGGCCGTCGCGCTCGGCGCGCTTGTCGCGGGCGGCCTCTTCTTTGTCGCGATCGGCTTTCGGCCCGATATCCAGGAAGCGGTGAAGAGCGCGCCCTTCCTCTTCAAATTCGTCGTGACGCTCAGCCTCGCCGTGGCGGCGATCGGGTTGTGCTCGCGGCTCGCGCGCCCTGGCGTTCCCGTGCGGCAGTGGGGTTATGCGCTCGCGGTGCCGGCGCTCCTCCTCGCGCTCGCCGTCATCGCCGAATTGGCGATGACGCCTTTGTCCACGTGGAAGCCCAGTCTCATCGGCTCTAACTCGCGCGTTTGCCTCACGCTCATTCCGCTGCTCGCGATCGGGCCGCTCGCCTGCCTTCTCTTGGCGCTCCGCCAAGGCGCACCGACGCGCCCGGGTCTCGCGGGCGCCGTGGCCGGCCTTGCGGCGAGCGGCATCGCGGCGACTTTCTACGCCGCGAATTGCACCGACGACGCGCCGCTCTTCGTGGCCACCTGGTATCCGCTCGCCATCGCGATGGTGGCCGCGGCGGGCTATGGCATAGGCTCGATCAGCTTGAAGTGGTGAGGGGCGGGCCTCGCCCTTCGCCCGGCCTTACTTCGCGGCGGCCTTCATCCGGGCAAATCCCGCCTCGAGATCGGCCTTGAGATCCTCGGTGTCCTCGAGCCCGATCTGCAAGCGCAAGCAAGGTCCGCCGGGGTCGAATTGGGTCGCGGTGCGGTAGTCCTTGCAATCGAAGGGCACGATGAGGCTCTCGAACCCTCCCCAGGAATATCCCATCGCGAAGAGCTTCAGCCCGTCGAGCATCGCCGCGACCGCGTTTTGCGGCACCGGGTTAAGCACGATCGAGAACAAGCCCGAGGCGCCGAGGAAATCGCGTTTCCAGATGGCGTGCCCCTCGAACGAGGGCAGGGCGGGGTGCAGCACCTTCTTCACCTCGGGCCGCTTCTCGAGGAAGCGCGCCATCTCGATCCCCGCGCGCTCCTGCTCGTCGAGCCGAAGCCGCATGGTGCGCAAGCCCCGCAAGGCGAGATACACATCCTCAGGCCCGGCGCAGATCGCCATGGCGTCGAAAGCTTCCCGCAGGCGGGGCCAATATTCCTTATTGGCAGAAACGAGGCCGAGCAGGAGGTCGGAATGGCCGCCGAGATATTTGGTGCCGGCCTCGACCGCGATATCGGCGCCCCGCTCATGCGGCGGAAAGAAGAAAGGCGTCGCCCAGGTGTTGTCCATGATGAGCGCGGCGCCGCGCGCATGCGCGGCCTCGCTCAGCGCCGGGATGTCCTGGACCTCGAAAGTCTGCGAGCCCGGCGCCTCGGTGAAGACGACCTTGGTGTTCGGCTTCATCAGGGCGGTGATGCCCGAACCGACGAGAGGATCGTAATAGCTGGTCTCGACACCGAAGCGCGCCAGCACCGTGTTGCAGAAATTGCGCGTCGGACGATAGACCGAATCGGTGACGAGCAGATGGTCGCCCGCCTTCAGGCAGCTCATCAGCGCGAGCGCGCAGGCCGCAAGGCCCGATGGGACGAGCACGGTGCCGGCGGCACCCGCGATATCGCTCCAGGCGCTCTCGAGCGCCTCGGTGGTGGGCGTGCCGCGCGTGCCATAGGAGAAGCGGCCGCGCCGGTGCATCAGATCGTCCATCGTCTGATAGACCACCGTCGAGCCGCGGAAGGCCGGCATGTTGACGAAGCCGTGCTGGGCGGCCGGATCGCGCCCCGCGACGACGACGCGCGTGCGCGCCCTGTAATTTTTTGTCCCCTTGCCCGAATCCGCGGCCATCTTCGTTTCCTCTTTCTCCGACGGCGGCAAGCGCCGCTCGATCGATTTTCGCGCCGCACTGTTCGAGGAGAGGCAAGTTCGCGTCAAGTCGTCTCGCCTCAGGCCGGGCAAAAGGCGAGCCGGCGTCCACCTCGAGGCCACGCCGGGATGCCTCACGGGATGCCTCATAAGTGCTAGGTTGACGCTTTGGACTTGACCGCTTCGTGAAAACTGCATGAGATGCATGAACAGCTTGGTCATGGCGCAATGCCTAGCCGCTCCGAGCGCCGACCTGAAATTGGAGGCGTATACTCATGAAGCATATTCTCGCTGTGATCACCGCCGGCCTTGCCGCCGCTTTCGCCGCAAGCGCTGCAGACGCCCAGACGCTGAACCAGGTAAAACAGCGTGGACAGCTTATTTGTGGCACGAATACTGGTCTTGCGGGCTTCGCGCTGCCGGATGCTCAAGGTAATTGGGCCGGACTCGACATTGATTACTGTAGAGCCATCGCCGCCGCCGTGTTCGGCGACGCGACCAAGGTGAAGTTCGTGCCGCTCGATGCGACGAGCCGCTTCGAATCGCTGAAATCCGGCGCCGTCGACGTGCTGGTGCGCAATACCACCTGGACTTTGTCGCGTGATTCGTCGCAAGGGCTCGATTTCGAGGCGACCAATTACTATGACGGCCAAGGCTTCATGGTCCGCAAGAAGATGAACATCAACTCGGCGCTCGAGTTGAACGGCGCCTCGGTTTGCGTCCAGCAGGGCACGACGACCGAGCTCAACCTTGCCGATTACTTCCGTTCCAACAAGATGAAATACGAGGTCGTTGCCTTCAAAAGCGATGAAGAGACGGTCAAGGCCTATGATTCAGGCCGTTGCGACGCCTTCACCACGGATGCGTCCGGCCTTGCCGCCGAACGCGTCAAGCTCGCCACGCCCGATGACCATGTGATCTTGCCCGAGATCATCTCCAAGGAGCCGCTCGCCTCCTCGGTTCGCAAGGGCGATTCGCAATGGGCCACGATCGTGCGCTGGGTGCATTTCGCCATGGTGGACGCCGAGGAATCCGGCGTGACCTCCAAGAATGTGGACGAGATGATGAAGTCGCCCAACCCCGAGGTGAAACGCATGCTCGGCGTCGAGGGCAAGTTCGGCGAGGGCCTGGGCATCCCCAACGACTGGGTCGTCAACATCGTCAGGGAAGTCGGCAATTACGGTGAGGTCTTCGACCGCAACGTCGGCGCCGGCTCCGCGCTCAAGCTGCCGCGCGGCTTGAACAATCTGTGGACCAAGGGCGGCCTCCAATACGCTCCGCCGATCCGGTGAAGCGCCCCTCGGCCGGCGCCGAGCGCCGGCCGGTTCCTCGAGAGCCGTGATGGAGAACGGATGAGCTCGGTCGGATCGCCAATCGGATCGCCAAGCGGAACGGATGCCGCGGCTCTTACCGCGCCGGGCCGCGGGAGCTTCATCAACGATCCGAGGAACCGCGCAATTTTCTGGCAGTGCGTGCTCGTCCTCGCCGTCGCCTTCCTGCTCTATTCGGCGATCGACAACGCGCGCACGAACCTCGCGGCGAAGGGCCAGGTCTTCGGTTTCGATTTCCTGAGCGCGCCCGGCGGCTTCGACATCAACCAGCATCTCATCTCCTTCTCCTCGGAAGAGGGATCGACCTATGGCCGCGCCTTCCTGGTCGGCCTCATCAACACCCTCCTGGTCTCGGGCATCGGCATCGTGCTCGCGACCATCCTCGGCTTCTTCATCGGCATTGCCCGCCTCTCGACGAACTGGATCGTCGCCAAGGTCGCCCAAGTCTATGTGGAGCTGATCCGCAATATCCCGCTGCTTTTGCAATTGATCTTCTGGTACAACGCCGTTTTGAAGCCTTTGCCCAACCCGCGTAACGCCTTGTCGTTCGGGGCCGGCTTCTTCCTCAGCAATCGCGGCCTCACCGTCCCGGAGCCGTCCTTCGGGCCGGGGGCGGAAAACATTGTCTACGCGCTCATTTTCGGCCTGCTCTTCGCCTTCGCCTTCCGCCATTGGGCAAAGGGCCGGCAGGAGAGCACCGGGCAACAATATCCGATCGGGCTCGTCGCGCTCATCGCGATCATCGGCTTGCCGCTCCTCGTCTTCTTCTTTTCCGGCCGGCCGGTCCATTTCGACGTGCCGGTGCAGAAGGGCTTCAATTTCGCGGGCGGCTTGCAGGTTTATCCGGAGCTCGTCGCCCTGCTGCTCGGCCTCGTGCTCTACACGGCCGCTTTCATCGCGGAGATCGTTCGAGCGGGCATCCAGGCCGTGTCGCACGGCCAGATCGAGGCGGCGCATGCGCTCGGCCTTCGCCAAAAGCCGACGCTCAATCTCGTCGTCATCCCTCAGGCGATGCGGGTGATCACGCCCCCGCTCACCAGCCAATTTCTCAACCTCACCAAGAACTCCTCGCTCGCGGTCGCCATCGGCTATCCCGATCTCGTGCAGATCTTCGCCGGCACGGCGCTCAACCAATCGGCGAAGGCGATCGAGATCATGCTGATGACGATGGCGGTGTATCTGACACTCAGCCTCGTCACCTCCTTCGTCATGAACATCTACAACCGCCGCATGGCGCTTGTGGAACGTTGATCAGGGAAAGCGCGATGTCGGCCGTCACTGATCCATCAATCCCCACGCCGGAGATACCGGTCTCGGAAGCGCGCTCCTTCGAAGGCTACGTCTCGGCAATGCCGGTCGAGCCGCAGGTGCCGCCCATCTCGACCACGGGGTTCGTCGGCTGGTTGCGGGCGCATCTTTTCAGCAGCCTCGGCAACAGCGCGCTGACCATCATCTTCGGGGCGCTCGCGCTCTATGTGATCTGGGGTTTCCTGAGCTTTGCCCTCCTCGACGCGACCTGGACCGGCTCGGATCGCGAGGCTTGCCTTGCCCATTCCGGCCGGGAGCTCGGCGCCTGCTGGCCGATGATCAAGGAGCGCCTCGCCTATTTCACTTATGGATCCTATCCGATCCCGCAGCGCTGGCGCGTCGACATCATCTTCGTGCTCGGCGCCATCGGCCTCGTCTGGGTGCTCTGGATCGACGCGCCGCGCCGCGATCTCGGCGCGCTCTACTTCTTCGTGCTCTTCCCGGTCGCGGCCTTCTGCCTGCTTTACGGCTTGCCCTTGATCGGCTTGCCGGTGGTGGACACCGATCTTTGGGGCGGCTTCCTCGTGACGCTGGTGATCTCGAGCGCGGGCATCGTCGCGGCGCTGCCGCTCGGCATCCTGCTCGCGCTCGGCCGGCGCTCGAAGCTCACCGTGGTCAGCATCGCCTCCACGATCTTCATCGAGGTCGCGCGCGGCGTGCCGCTGATCACCGTCCTCTTCGTCGCCAAGGTCATGCTCGGCTATTTCTTGCCGGAGCGCTTCGACCCGGCGCTGATGGTGAAGGCGTTGATCGCGGTCGCGCTGTTCTCCGCCGCCTATATGGCCGAGGTCGTGCGCGGTGGCCTGCAAGCCATCCCCAAGGGCCAGCAGGAGGGCGCGAGCTCACTCGGCCTCGGTTATTGGCAGTCGATGCGGCTCATCATCCTGCCGCAGGCCTTGCGCATCACCATTCCAGGCATCGTCAACACCTTCATCGGCGGCTTCAAGGACACGAGCCTCATCCTCATCATCGGCATGTTCGACTTCCTGAAGACGGTCGAGGTCGCGGTGGAGGACCCGAAATGGGCGACCCCGGTGAGCGGACCCACGGGCTATCTTTTCGCCGCGATTATCTATTGGATTTGCTGTTTCGGCATGTCACGCTATTCCCGCGCGGTCGAGATGCGTCTCTCCGTCGCCCATAAACGCTGAAGGAACACCAAAGATGTCCATGACCCAAGCCGCGACCGTGAAAGCACCGAAGCCGGATAGCGAAGCCGAATCCGCGGTGCTCATGCAGGGCGTGAACAAATGGTTCGGCGATTTCCACGTGCTGCGCGACATCAACCTCGACGTGAAGCGTGGCGAGCGCGTCGTGATCTGCGGCCCGTCAGGCTCCGGCAAATCGACGATGATCCGTTGCATCAACCGGCTCGAGGAGCATCAGAAGGGGCGCATCGTCGTCAACGGGCATGAGCTGACGAACGACCTCAAGCGCATCGATGAGGTGCGCCGCGACGTCGGCATGGTGTTCCAGCACTTCAACCTGTTCCCGCATCTGACCATTATCGAGAACTGCACCTTGGCGCCGATCTGGGTCCGCAAGATGCCCAAGAAGGACGCCGAGGAAGTGGCCATGAAATACCTGACCCGGGTCAAAATCCCCGAGCAGGCGAGCAAATATCCGGGCCAGCTTTCCGGCGGCCAGCAGCAGCGTGTCGCCATCGCGCGCTCCTTGTGCATGAACCCGAAGATCATGTTGTTCGACGAGCCGACCTCCGCGCTCGACCCCGAGATGGTGAAGGAAGTGCTCGACACCATGGTCTCGCTGGCGCAAGAGGGCATGACGATGTGCTGCGTCACCCACGAGATGGGATTCGCGCGCCAGGTGGCGAACCGCGTGATCTTCATGGATCAGGGGCAGATCGTCGAGATGAACGCGCCCGCGGAGTTCTTCTCGAACCCGCGGCACGAACGCACCAAGCTCTTCCTCAGCCAAATCCTGCACTGAAGCCGGACACGCGCGCGAGCGCCCGATCGTGCTCGGCGAGCGTCGCGCATTTTTCCGAAGAGATTGTGATCCACCAATAACTTAGAGCATGATCCGGAAAAATGGACGCCATTTTTCCGAAAAGATTATGCTCCACCAATAATTTAGAGCGCGCCGGCGCTTAAGCCGGCTGACTCTAAATTCGCCCTGTCAAGCAAAAAATTGCCAACGGCCTTCACATTTTTGTGATTGCGTAGGCAGCTACGCAGCGTTTATTAGATATGTTAGTCTAATAGCACGGAACCGTGTGAGCTGATCGGCTCACTAGGTTTTGAGTCCCCGGAGCACCTCTCGCTTTCGGGTGGAATGAGGGGCCTACCATGAAGATCCGTCGCCCGACGCGGACGCCTGCGGGAAAAAAGCAGGGCGTCGCGAAACGCAAGCGCAAATCCCTTGCGGGGCTCATGCCGCTGGAGCCGCGCGTCATGTACGACGCGGCGGGTGTCCACACCGCCACGTCGCATTTGGTGGATCCGCATCTCATTGATCCGCACCACACCGACGCGGTTCAAGCCGCGGCCACCGCGCATGTGGCGGATACGAGCCACGCGTCAGCGCCGGCCCATGCCCCGGCCCCGACGCATGCGACGGACACGACCCACGCATCAGCGCCGCAGGCGACATCCTCGACCTCACCTGTTGCCGCCGCGTCACCGACTTCGACCACCGCCGCCGTTTCTCCGCCCACACCATCGGTTCCCCTGAGCGCGTCGTCTCCCACCGGGCAAGCGCAAGTGAACGGGGCCGACGGCCTCACTATCAACCTTACAGGTAAAAACCTGGTAGGCGGTAGTGGCGACCAGCCCGAAGTGGGTGGCGGCGTGAGGATCGGCGCTCCCGGCACCTTCGAGATCACGAGCGCAACGGTATCGATTGGCGCCGGCTTCGTGAGCGGCGACACGCTAACGCTTTTTAATTCT
>DASZIL010000166.1:0-16663 GCA_035949255.1 Beijerinckiaceae bacterium
CTGCTCGGTGATGGTGCTGGCCCTGGCTTGTGCCAGTTCCTTGAGCTCCTCGACGATCTCGGGGTTGGGCGGCTTGGCGTCACCTATGAGTATGACGGCAAACATCGCCAGCATGCGGGCATCGAGCTTGTCGGTCTTGGCCAGCACGCCGACGGACTGTGCGAACAGGCGGGCACGTAGTGGATTGACGATGCGCACCTGATAGCAGCTGGCATCGAGGCTGCGATGGATCTGACGATGCCACTTGCCGGTCGCCTCGATCACGATCACACCGATCTCGCGATCCTTAAGCCGGGCGCTTGAGCCTTTTGTGGCCTTCCGAGGTATTTGGTAGTCGAAAGGCTTCTTCACAGGGTAGGATGTGGACATCGAGCCAGGCTTCGCAGACATCGATTCCCACGTTAGACTTCCCCTTGGCGGCTTGTTCGGACATATCCTTACCTTGCATGCGGGACTTGCTCCCCATCATCTGTTCAGGACAAGAGCCGAGGAGTGGATGGACCAAGCTCACCCACGGGGCTCTATTCCCAAGGGAGGATTGCGGTCCCATCCACTCGCGTCGGGGACCACGGCCGTGGTCCCCGACGCCCAACCACTTTGAAGTGATTCGGCAAAATCATCATGCAAGGGAGGCAACCACCACCTTGCAAGGCAAGCGCCAGCCTCCCTCACCCGGCTCGTTCCCCTCGGACTCAATCCGAGGGTCACGAGTCCGATTTCTCCCCGCGGGAGAGGTGAGAGGCCAAAGCTCAATGCTCGATCTTGGTGAGGCGGTTATTGGTGAAGTCATAAGCGCCGAAGCGCGGGCCGGACACATAGGTGAGCCGGGTGACTCGCTCCCCGCGAGGCCCCTTTTTGATCTCGACCGAATAAGGGCCGCCGAGGCGCGCCACCACCTCGCACTCGGTGGAGCCGAGCGGGATGCCGCCGCGCGCCTGCTCGCGGAAGACGGAAGGGTCTATGTTGATGTCGGCCCCGCAGCGACCATCGGGATCGACCAGCGCCTCCGCCGTCGAGGCGCGAATGGAGGCCTCGTGAACCTCCTGGAAATCCGTGGCGAAGCCGGTCGCGTCGACGGTGCAGCCGAAGACGGTCGGCACCCATGCGAGAGCGAAGAGCCGCGCGATGCTGCTCACCCTTGCTTCTCCCATCGTCCGGCCTCGTTCTGGCGCCAATAGGTCGCCTCGACGCCGGTGGCTTTCACGTCGCGCCAGGAAGCACGCGCCGCCTCGACCGCGTCGGGATCATTGCCGTCGAAGATGAGCACGATCCGCGCATAGCTTTGCGCATCCTCAGGCATGGGCGCGCCCTCGACGAGGAAGCGGATCGCGGCGCCGTTCGGATTGGCGGAACCCGTCGTCAGGAGCACGGGCTGGGCCGCCGGGTCGCCATCCTCATCCGTCGCGTGCGGAAGAAAGCTCGCCTCATCGAAGCTCCAAAGCCTCTCGTCGAGCGCCGCCAGGCGCTCGCGCGTCGTCCCCTGAACCACGACGCGCCAAGCCTTCTCGAGGCTCTTCTCGACGAGCTTCGGCAGCACCGCCTCGAGAGAGCGCGACTGCAGGTGATAAAAGAGGATTTCCGTCACCCTGCGCATGTAGCGGAAACCATCCGCGCACGCGAGAGCGGGGATAGCGGCCGAGCTCCGGCAAATCGTCGCAAACCCCGGTTGCCGATCGAACCGCGCTGATAGAGCCGCGCCGGTCCCCCGCTTGCCGCAAAAGCGCCTTGTGAATACATCACGAGATTGGTGTCAGGGTGTCGATGCGGCAACGAAGACTATCGTCGCGGCGCGCAAGATCATCTATATTATAGCCGGCAGAAATCCCCGGAGCCCGCCCCCATGCTCATGAGAGCCCCGCTCGATATCCGCAGCCTCATCGAGGCGCGCCGGCCGGGTCATACGCTCGAGGCGCCCTTCTACACCTCGCGTGAGGTATTCGACCTCGACCTCGACCTCATCTTCGGCCGCCATTGGATTTTCGCCGGGGTCGAGGCAGAGGTGCCCACGCCTGGCGATTACCGCAAGATCGACATCGGGGCGCAGTCCGTGATCCTCGTGCGCGGGGATGACGGGGAGATGCGCGCCTTTCACAACATCTGCCGGCACCGGGGCGCGCAACTCGTGACGGCCGAGCGCGGACGGGTGATCCGCTTCGTCTGCCCCTATCATCAGTGGACGTATAAGCGCGACGGCACCCTCATCAGCGCGCGGCAAATGGGGGCGGATTTCGACAAATCCTGCCATGGGCTGAAACCTGTGCATTTGCGTTCCATCGCCGGCCTCTTGTTCATCTGCCTTGCCGAGAAGGCGCCCGACGACATTGGCGAGCTCGCGGCGGCGATCGAGCCGCGCCTGGCGCCGCATGATCTGCGCAACACCAAGGTCGCCGCGCAGATGGATCTCGTCGAGCATGGCAATTGGAAGCTCACGATGGAGAACAATCGCGAGTGCTACCATTGCCAGGCCTCCCACCCCGAGCTCCTGAACTCGTTCAGCGAATATTCCGTCGGCTTCGACCCGGGCGCGGCGAGCGGCCGGCAGCAGGAGGAAGCCAACGCCTATGCGGAATTCGCCGCCAAGACCGTCGCCGATTGGGAAGCTATGGGCATTCCGTCGAGCCCGGTCGAGCATTTGAAAGGGCGGGCTTCAGCGTTCCGCACCGAACGGCTCGTGCTCGCGGGCGAGAATGAATCCCAGACGATGGATTCGAAGGTCGCTTGCAAAAAGCTCATGGGCACGATCACGCAGCCGAAGCTCGGCGGCTTGCACATCCACACGCAGCCGAACTCCTGGCATCACGCCATGAGTGATCACGCGATCAGCTTCTGCGTCTTCCCGCTCTCGCCAGACGAAACCTTGGTGCGCACCACCTGGCTCGTTCACAAGGACGCGGTCGAGGGCACGGATTACGATCCAGACAATCTGACCAAGGTCTGGAGGGCAACGAACAGCCAGGACGCCGCGCTCGTCGAGCGCACCCACGCGGGGGTGAAGAGCTCGGCCTATGAGCCAGGCCCCTACTCGCCCTTCACCGAATACCAGGTCGATGATTTCGTCACCTGGTATATCGAGCGGCTCCAGGCCCATTTCGCCGGAGTGTGAGGGAGATCGTTAGCCTTCCTTCTCCCCTTGCGGGAGAAGGGAAGGGTAGCTAACGATCGGATCAGAAAGACACCACGAGCGACACGTCGCCGCGTTGGCCGAGCGGGCGCGGATCGAGGCGGATGTGGGTGAGCTGCCAGCCCCAATCGAAGCGCAGGTCGACATAGCGGTCGACGGTGTAGTGAAAGCCGGCTCCGGCGCTCGCCAAGGTCGTGCTCGCGTCCTCATTGAATTGCGGCACGATGCTCCAGACGCGGCCGATGTCGTGGAAGACGAAGAACTGGATGCGGTCGTTCCACGGGTTGTTGCCGCCCGTGAGCGCCGTGATGCTGAAGGCCGGCGCCCGCAGCTCGTTCGACACGATCCAGCCCTTGTCGCCCTGGATGAAATAGATATCATAGCCGCGCAAGGAGTCGAGGCCGCCGAGGCTCAGCGCCTCGCTCGGTAACAACGCGCGGTTCGAATCCTGAACCGTGGCCTTGACGGACCAGACGAAACCTTCGGGCAAAAGACCGAACTTCGGGATCGGGGTCAAGCGCTCGCCCACGAGATGGCCGTAGGCATATTCGGCCCGCGCCCCTACGCGGGCCGTGTGGAACGCCGCGTCATTGTTGTTGCGCGTGATCTTGCCGGGGCTGTAATAGCCGGCGGCCGTAAGCGAGGTCGAGCCGTAAGGGTCGACATAGGTCGCGCTGTATTGCCCCGCGAATTGGTCTACCTCGTTCGAAGTGTTGACGATCTGAAACCCGCCGAAGGCGAGGTTGTTGTTGGTGCGCTTGAAGTCGAAGCCGAACTGCGCTTCCTCGGTGAAGCCCTCCCACACCGGAAGCCGCTTGATGTAGCGCGCGCTCACCTGATCGGTGAGGCCGATCTGGTTGAAAGTGTTGGCAAGGCGCGGCACCGATTCGGCGTGCAGGCCGAAGAAGCCGATCTTGTCGCCCCAGGGCAAAGGTGCGTGCCAATACCAGGATTCCGACAGGAAGCGCGGATCGTGCGGGCGGTCAGGAAGATCGGGGTTGCCCAAGAGAAGATCGTCGCTTGTCGTGACCTGCACGCCGAGCTCATGGTCGAGCCCAAACACATTGCCCCAGACGAAGCCGGCGCTGAGGCGATCGGTACCGATCGATTTCGATCCCTGGTCGTCGTAACCGGCATAGAGGCGCGCTGGCAAGCGATCCGTCGTCTTGAGCACGACATCGGTCTGCCCCGCCTGCTCGCCGCGCTCATAGACGATCTCGACCGTGCGAAAAGGATTGTCGTTGACGATCGTCTGATCGATAAAAAGGCGCGAGCCCACCACATGGTCGCCGGGCTTCAGATGCACCTCACCGATGAGGACCTCGCTCGAGAACCAGCGGTTGCCTTCGGCGCGCACCTTGCCGACCGTGAACTCGACGACGGCGAGCTGCACGACGCCATTGTTCACATCCTGCTCGGGCACGATGACATCGACGAGCGGATGGTCCTTGGCGCGATATTGCTTCACCACCTCGCGCGTGATTTCGGTGATGCGCGCGAGCGTGAGCTTCTGCCCGACAAAGGGCGTGACGGCCGCGAGGAATGCCGGATCGTCCAGGAGCGGGAGATCCTTGATCTCGACGCCCTTCCCCACCGCTCCCTTCTTCACGACATTTTGAACGCCCGGCACAAAGACGAGCGCCTTCACGGCCGGGATGATCACCTTGTTCGCGGCGGGCCCTGTCGGCAGATCGGTCGGCAAAGGCGGCGTAGGCGCCGCCTTCGGTGGTGGCGTCGGCACGGGCTGCGGCGCCACATCCTTGTAATTTTGCGCGCTTGCCCCCTGTGGCGCGAAGATGAGCACTGCCACGAGCGCAAGGCCCGCCAGGCCGAGGGGGGCGAACGCGCTAGCTGATAGGGGGATTTTACGGCGAGCCAGCATGGTCTGATCGGTAATATCTAGTTAGCGCGTTGTCGAGGTTTTTAGGAATGGATTAAGCGACGCTAACCTTGCCTCACGCAACTTGTCTGCACAACGCCGCTCAGCTGGAATCGCGTAGGCCAATAGGCTAATAGAGCGCTAACGGCGCGGTCATAAACGCACCCTATTTGCGCCTCTTCGGGGCTGGCACGCCAGCGCCAGAGGAAGGGCCTCACCGGCAAAGGTTCGCGCGCGTGCGGCGGACGATGAAGCTCGAGTTGAAACCGATGAGATCGCCTAGCGGGTTGTCGTTCTCGTCGAGGGTCGAAGGCGATGGCGTAATTCCCGCCGCCATTGCTGTCGCTCACGAGGCGCGAGAGCTGGTTGACGGAATGCGCGCTGCCATTGGCGCCGAATACATTCTTCCAGGATTTTGGACCGCGGACGAGCCGCCGATCCAAGGGACGCGCTCTCACTCACCCGGGTCGTTCCCCTCGGAATGAATCCGATGGTCCCGCGCCCAACCTCTCCCGCGCATTGCGCGGGAGAGGTGAACGGCGTCGACGCTCAACGGCTGACGACCTCTTCGCGCGGGAAGTCGAAGACCTTTCCGGTCTCCGCCCATTCAGGGTCGGTGAGCTTCACGAACCAGGGCGCGAGGTCTTGGGGCGTCTTGAGCGTCATCGGGTCCTCTCCCGGCATCGCTTCGGCGCGCATCGCGGTGCGCAGCGGGCCAGGATTTAAGAGCATCACGCGGATGGGCGTGGTCACGGTCTCGGCCGCATAGGTTCGCGCCAAGGCCTCGAGCGCCGCCTTCGAGACCGAATAAGGCCCCCAATAAGCGCGGCATGCCGTCGCCGCTCCCGAGGAGACGAGAACGACACGCCCGTTGGGTGAAGCTCTAAGGCTCGTGTCGACGGCGCGCAGCAAGCGCCAATTCGCGGTGACGTTCACCGCCATGACGCGCTCCCAGGCGGCGGGCTCGACATGGCCGAGCGGGGTGATCGGCCCCAAAAGCCCGGCATTGCCGATGAGGATGTCGAGCCGGCCCCAACGCTTGGCGATCGCCGCGCCGAGCCGGTCGAGCGCGGCGAAATCGGTGAGGTCGGCCGGCACGAGCGTCGCGCTTCCTCCGTCCCGCTTGATGGCGTCGTCGAGCTCCTCGAGGCCGCCGACCGTGCGGGCCAACGCGACGACATGGCAACCGGCGCGCGCCAAGGCGAGCGCGGCGGCGCGCCCGATGCCGCGCGACGCGCCCGTGACGAGCGCGACGCGCCGCTGATCCGTGGAAGCCTCGGCCATCTCAGCGAGGCGACGGGTTCACGCGGTGAGACACGCCTGCCATCACCCCGCCTCCGCCAGCAAGGAGAGCTGCTTGGGGCCGCCCTGGCCGAAGCGGCCGGAAGTGCCGTCCACATCGGTGAGCGGCGTCGGGTAATCGCCGGTGAAGCAATGATCGGTGAATTGCGGACGGCGCGGGTCGCGGGCCTTCTCGCCCATGGCGCGATAAAGCCCATCGATCGAGAGGAAGGCGAGGCTGTCGCAACCGATGTAGGCGCGCATCTCCTCGATGTCGTGGGTCGCGGCGAGAAGATTATCGCGAATGGGCGTGTCGATGCCGTAGAAATCGGGAAAGCGGATCGGCGGGCTCGAGATGCGGAAATGCACCTCGCTCGCGCCGGCTTCGCGCATCATGCGCACGATCTTCACCGATGTCGTGCCGCGCACGATCGAGTCGTCGATGAGGACGATGCGCTTGCCTTCGACCACGGCGCGGTTGGCGCTGTGCTTCATGCGCACGCCGAGCGCACGGATGCTTTGCGTGGGCTCGATGAAGGTGCGCCCGACATAGTGGTTGCGGATGATGCCGAGCTCATAAGGGATGCCGCTTTCCTGAGCGAAGCCCAAGGCGGCCGGAACGCCCGAATCGGGGACCGGCACCACGACATCAGCGAAGGCTTGCGCCTCGCGCGCGAGCTCCATGCCCATCGCCTTGCGCAAGCTGTAGATCGGGCGCCCGTTCACGATCGAATCGGGCCTCGAGAAATAGATGTACTCGAAGATGCAAGGGCGCATCGGTTGCGGCGGGAAGGGGAAATGCGATTCGATCCCCTCCTGCGTGATCACCACGACCTCGCCGTTCTTCACATCGCGCACATGGCGCGCCCCGATGATGTCGAGCGCGCAAGTCTCCGACGCCAATATGTAGCGCCCGTCGAGCTCGCCGATGACAAGAGGTCGAATGCCGAGCGGGTCGCGCGCGCCCACCACCTTCTTGTTGGTGATGCCGACGAGCGCATAAGCGCCTTCGATCTGGCGCAGCGCATCGATGAAACGATCAATGAAGCGGTTCTTCCGGCTTCTCGCCACGAGGTGAAGAATCACCTCCGTATCGGAGGTCGATTGGCAGATCGCCCCGTCGCGAATGAGGCCTTCGCGCAAGGTCAGCCCGTTGGTGAGGTTGCCGTTGTGGCAGACCGCGAAACCGCCGCCCGTGATCTCCGAGAAGAGCGGCTGCACATTGCGCAGCACGGTCTCGCCGGTCGTCGAATAGCGGTTGTGGCCGATGGCGCTCGCGCCCGGCAGATTGGCGATGACGCGCTCGTCCGAGAAGGCGTCGCCGACGAGGCCGAGCCTTCGCTCGGAATGGAAGCGCACCCCGTCGAAAGTGACGATGCCGGTCGATTCCTGGCCGCGATGCTGGAGGGCATGCAGGCCGAGCGCCGTGATCGCCGCCGCATCGGGATGGCCGAAAATCCCGAAGACACCGCATTCCTCCCGAAGCCTGTCGGCATCATCCTGCATGAGGGGCTCCGAAATTTTCAAAGCACGCGGTTGCAAGGGGCCTCGGATGCGGCCGAAATCGAGAGAATCACGTGACGCGCCCCGTGGTCATATGATCATGACGGGGGAAATTGCCTAGGCCCAATCGGGCGCATCCGGGCCGCCATCCACCGGTTCGCAAAACTCTCAAGGCTTCGGGGCGGGCTTCGGCGCGCCTGCATCCGGTTCCGCGGGCCCTGGCGACGCCGCGCCCGAGGCATCGGCGGCATCGACCTTCTCGCCCTTGCCGAGCCCCTTCATCATGGCGGCGCAAACTCTTCCCATCGCGCTTGCCGGGTCTTCGCATTGCAAGAGCCCGACCAGGCTCTCGCCCGCCGGCTCGAGGAGCGGACGGACGCGTGAATCCTTCATCCACACCGGCTGATTCTTCTCCGGCACGAGCCAGACGAAGAAGGCGAAGGCAACGAGCGCGATGAGGGCACCGCGCGCCGCGCCGAAAAGAAAGCCGAGGCTGCGATCCAAGGGGCCGATGCGCGAATCGAGGATGAAATCCGAAATCTTGACGGTAAGCAGAGCGACCACGATGAGCGTGACCAGGAAGACGACCGCGATCGCCGCGATCAGCGCGATCGTCGAGTTGCTGATGTATTGCTTCGCGTAAGGCAGGGCTTGCGGGTAGAACACATAGGCCGAAACGGCCGCGGCGACCCAGGAGACGATCGCCAGGACTTCCCGGGTGAAGCCGCGCACGGACGCCAGGAATGCGGAAATGAGAACGACCGCCAAGACGGCGAGATCGAGGGGGCTTACAGGCATCTGCGCAATTCCCGCTTTCCAAAGCTGATCATGAAGCCGCGGCAACCGAAAGCCGCACGCCTCGCGTGTATAGCGGCTTCCGCGAAAGCCGTCATCTGCGGCAAGGGGTGCGGCAAGGCCCGAGAAAATCTTCTCATCTTGGCTTATCTCGGCTTGCGACCCTCTCCCCCTGCCAATCGCGCCACGAGATCGCCTATGGTCGCGACGCTTTCGAGCGAAAGTCCAGCTGGGACCCCTTCCAAACCGGCCGCGGGAACGATGGCGCGGCCGAAACCGAGCTTCGCCGCCTCCTTCAAGCGCGCCGCCATTTGGCCGACCGGCCGTATAGCCCCCGACAACGCGACCTCCCCGCAAATCACCGTGTCATTGGCGATCACCGTGCCGGTGAGCGAGGAGATCAGGACGGCGGCGGCCGCAAGATCGGCCGCCGGCTCGACGATGCGCAAGCCGCCCGCGACATTCAGATAAATGTCATAGCCACCGAATTTGAGGCCACCGTGCGCGTCGAGCACCGCGAGCACCATGGCGAGGCGGTTGCTGTCCCAGCCGACGACGGCGCGACGCGGCGTCGTCAAGGCGCTCGGCGCCACCAGCGCCTGCATCTCCATCAGCAAGGGCCGCGTGCCCTCCATCCCAGCGAAGATGGCCGCGCCCGCCGCATGCTGGTCACGCCCCGCGATGAAGAGCGCCGAAGGGTTGGCGACTTCAGCGAGCCCCGCCCCCGTCATCTCGAAGACGCCGATCTCATCGGTCGGCCCGAAACGATTCTTAGAGGCCCGCAGGATGCGGAAGTGATGCGCCCCATCGCCTTCGAAAGAGATGACCGCATCCACCATATGCTCGACCACGCGCGGACCCGCGATCGCACCATCCTTGGTCACATGGCCGACGAGGATCGCGGTCGCGCCGGAAGACTTCGCATAGCGGATCAAGGACTGGGCGCAGGCCCGCACCTGCGTCACCGTTCCGGGCGCCGATTCGACAAGCGAGGACCACATCGTCTGGATCGAATCGATGATGACGAGTTGCGGCGCCGCTCCGCGCGACAAGGTCGCGATGATGTCCTCGACATTCGTCTCGGCGGCGAGCGCCACGGAGGAGCCCGCAAGCCCGAGCCGCTCGGCCCGAAGCCGCACTTGCGCGGTCGCCTCCTCGCCGGAGATGTAGACGACGCGTCCGCCGGCGTGCGCAAGCGCCGCGGAGGCCTGAATCAGGAGCGTCGATTTGCCGATGCCGGGATCGCCGCCGACGAGGAGCACCGAGCCCCTAACGAAGCCGCCGCCGGTGACGCGGTCGAATTCGGCGATGCCGGAGACGGTGCGCGCGGCTTGCGCCGTCTCGCCTTGCAGCGCCTCGAGCTGAAAGGGCCGTCCCTTGCTTCGCTGCGATGAGCTCGCGCTCGTTGCGCCGGGCACGGGCGCCGTGCGCGGCGCATTCTCCTCGGCGACGGTGTTCCAGCCCCCGCATGCGTCGCATTTGCCTTGCCAGCGCCCGTAGACGGTGCCGCAAGTCTGGCAGACGAAAATGCGTTCGTGGCGGGCCATGGGTTCAGAATATGCTGATGCGAGGGCCGAAATTCGAGGGAGGCCCCGCTACAGGCGCACGGCCCCTCGCTCGCCGCGGCGGCATCAAACCCGGTTGGACGTGGTGCCGATCCGGCGGCATCGCTCGTTCGCTCATCGCCGATACTCGCGCTCGAAGCGCCGGCCGAGACGGGTGAGAACCTCATAGCCGATGGTGTCGGCGCGCCTGCCCACCTCGTCGACCGGCAGCTCCTCGCCGATCAAGATGGCGGGATCGCCGCGCTGCACCGCGTCCCGCGGAACACCGGTCACATCGACGGTGATCAGATCCATCGAGACGCGCCCGACGAAGGGGCAGCGATAGCCCGCGATGATCGCTTCGGCGATCGGGCTCTTGGCCTCGAGCCTCGCATCACTCATGCTCGCGCTTCGCGGATAGCCATCCGCATAGCCCGCCGAAAGCGTCGCGATCCGACATTGTTCGCGCGCCGTCCATTGCGCGTTGTAACCCACGCTCGCGCCCTTCTGTATGACGCGCAATTGCACGACCGGCACGGTGAGCGTCACGACATGCCGCATCGGATTTTCGCGTCGCGGCGTCGGATTGCCGCCGAAGAGCGCATAGCCGGGGCGAGCGAGATCGTGATGCGCGTCGCGCGAAAGAAAAATCCCGGAGGAATTGGCGAGGCTTGCGGGAATCTCCGGGCAGAAGGCTCGCGCTTGCGCGAAATCCCGCATCTGGCGCGCATTGAGAGGCTGATCCTCATCCTCCGAGGCAACGAAATGACTCATCACCAGCGCCAGCGGAAAACCGAGCGCCGCTTTCGAGGAAGCCGACATCATCGAAGCAAATTCGTGCAGCGAGAGGCCGAGCCTGTTCATGCCGGTGTCGATCTGAAGCGCGGCAGGCCCGCGATCGGCATCGCCATGGAGCGCCGCTCGCCATTCGGAAATCTCGGCCGCTGATCCGAGCACCGGCCGCAGGCGATGCGCGAGATAAAGGGCGCCCTGCCCCGCCGCGAGGCCGTTGAGGGTGTAGATCGTGGCGTTAGGACATTTGGCGCGAAGCGCGATGCCTTCGCTCGACACCGCTACGAAGAAGCTGTCACAGCCGGCCTCCGCCAATGCCGAACCGGCCTCGACGAGCCCCGTGCCATAGGCGTCGGCCTTGACCACGGCGGCGCAGGCAGCAGGCGCTACGAGGCTTCGCAGCCGTCGCCAGTTCGCGGTGATCGCCGAAAGATCGATGTCGAGGATGCCGCTCGCGCGCGCTCCCGTTTCGCGAGCCTCACCCGCGCCCTCGGTCATGCCTTTTCTCCGGCCCAAGGCCGTTTCAGGGCGCGCGACACACCGCCTCGATATTGTGGCCGTCGGGATCAAGCACGAAGGCGCCGTAATAGTGCGGATGGTATTGGGGGCGAAGTCCCGGCTTGCCATTGTCGCTTGCGCCGGCGCGAAGGGCGGCCGCATGGAAGGCGTCGACTTGCGGGCGCGAGCCCGCTTCGAAAGCGACGTGAAGCCGCCCGCGAAGCGCGCTGCCGGTGCCGATCCAGAATTGCGCGCGCCCCTTGCGCCCGAACCCGGCATGCGCGTTGCCGCCCGCCGTCTCCCGGGGCAGCTCGACGATCAGCTCGAGGCCGAGCGGCTCGAGCGCCTTTTTGTAGAAGGCGAGCGAGCGTTCGAAATCGCTGACGGGAAAGCCGATGTGGTCGAGCATGGCACCTTCCAACGCCCGAGGACATACAAGGCGGCGCGGCGATCGCCAAGTCGGTATCTTCAAGCCGATATCGCCAAGCCGATATCGCCCTACATCCGTTCCGGCAATCCCTCGTCATGGGCGAGGTTCGAGAAGCGTGTCACATCGGCCTCGAATTGCACCTCGACCGTGCCTGTCGGGCCGTGCCGCTGCTTGCCGATGATGATCTCGGCCTTGCCATGGGCCTGCTCCATCTCGCCCATCCATTTCAGATGCTCGTCGGTGCCTTCGCGGGGCTTGGTGTTCTTGAGGTAATATTCCTCACGATAGACGAACATCACCACATCCGCGTCCTGCTCGATCGAGCCCGATTCGCGAAGGTCGGAGAGTTGCGGGCGCTTGTCTTCGCGATTCTCCACCTGGCGCGAGAGCTGCGACAGCGCCACGATCGGCGCATTCAATTCCTTGGCGAGCGCCTTGAGGCTCGTGGTGATCTCGGTGAGCTCCTGGACGCGGTTGTCGGCGCGCCGCGCGGAGCCCGAGAGAAGCTGCAAATAATCGACGAAGAGCACGTCGAGGCCGCGCTGGCGCTTCAGCCGCCTCGCGCGGGAAACGAGCTGCGCGATCGAGATGCCGCCGGTCTCGTCGATATAGAGCGGGATCGTCTGCATCTCGCGCGCCGCTTCCGTGATCTTCGAGAATTCGAAGACGCCGCGCCGCTCGTCCTCGACGATATCGCCGCGCCTGATCTTGTAGGAGGGCACGCCCGAACGTTCCGAGATGATGCGGGTCGCCAGCTGCTCGGCCGACATTTCGAGCGAGAAGAAGCCGACGACGCCTCCATCGATCGTCTTGAGGCGGCCCTCGGGCTGCGCCTCGGCGCGATAAGCGCGCGCGATGTTGTAGGCGATATTGGTGGCGAGCGCCGTCTTCCCCATGCCGGGGCGTCCGGCGATGATCACGAGGTCCGAGGACTGCAAGCCGCCCATCATCCGGTCGAGATCGGTGAGGCCCGTGGCGATGCCCGAAAGCTTGCCGTCGCGCCGATAGGCGGCGGCCGCCATGTCGATGGCGCGGGCAGCCGCATCGGTGAAGCGGATGAATCCCTTCTCGTAGCGTCCGAGCTCCGCGAGCTCATAAAGCTTCCTCTCGGCGTCTTCGATCTGCGCCTTCGGCGGCATCTCGACGGGCGCGTCATAGGCGATGTTGACCACCTCCGTGCCGATGCCAATGAGCGAGCGGCGCTGATGGAGCTCGTAAACGATGCGCCCATATTGCTCGGCATTGATGATCGTCGTCGCGTCCGCCGCGAGCCGCGCCAGATATTGCCCCATGGTCACGCCGCCGAGATCGGCGTCGCCTAGATAGGTCTTGAGCGTGATTGGCGAGGCAAGCTTGCCGGCGCGGATGAGAGAGGCCGCATTCTCGTAGATGCGGCGATGAATCTCCTCGAAGAAATGCGCAGCGTCGAGAAAATCCGCGACCTTGTCGAAGGCCTCGTTGTTGATGAGGATCGCGCCGAGCAAAGCCTGCTCGGCCTCGACCGACCGCGGCGCTTCGCGGTATTCGGGCGATTGCGGAGAGACGGCTTTGAGCGCGACGGCGTTCGACATGGGAGCTCGGGAAGCAGCGCGAATCAGATGATACGTTTCGTATCACCGATTCGGGTCAAAAGCCGGGCATGGGCCGCGGCGTCACCGCAATCCACACGCTGGCCCGTCGAATTTTTGCCCTTGACGGATCGGCCTTGGCGCCGCAGCCGCAGGCGCCACGACGAGGCGCCGCGATCAGAATTTGATCTGGGTGTTCAAGCCGAAGACCGTCGCATCGCGGATCGGCTTGCCGATGTCAGGCCCGCTTCCCGCGAGCACATGTCCGCTCGGATGAAAGAAGTGCTGCACGTCGAGGTCGACCGTGAGCCACGCCGTGACATTGATCGTGTAAAGGGCTTCGACCATCACCTCCTGATCGCGCACCGGCGCAAACCCCGTCGCCGGAAAAGGGAAAGCAGGTGGATTGCCCGCGACCGCGGCCGCGGCGGCGAAGAGGCGGGTGTCACGGTCGAAGGCGCGTGCCGCATCGCTGATCCGGTTATAGGCGGCGCCGACGCCGATGAGATCGGTTGGCCGGCCGGGAATTAACCCGGTGAATGTCAGGCCGCCATCGGCATAGAAATCGACGAGGTTGCGGTCGCTTGGGCTCGCTCCGACACGGAGGAACGAGGCGAGCTTGTGGAGTCCGTCCTTCTCGCCGGGCAGGATCGTCTGATCGATGACGCCATAGGCGCCCCAATCATTGCCATGCCGTTTCGGCGTCCCCGTCGAGGCCGGGTCGGCAAGCGGAAGGCCCGTGTTGTCGAATTCCAGGTCGTTGAAGCGATGCGCGGTCTCGAACCAGCTGCCGATCTTATAGGTGCCGGTAAGCTCGACGCCCGAATTGGGATAAGCCGTCGAGTAGGCGGCTTCCGCGATGTAGAGCGTGCCGCCATTCAGGTTGAACGTGGTGCCGTAGCGGTTCGCGAGCTGCGGGTCGGGATTGCTCCGTCCCGCCGGATCGCCCGTATAGGCACCCGCCATCAAGGTGATGGCGTCGGTGGGGCTGTATTTCAGGCGCGCGCCTGGTCCCGGCAGCGGGTAGGCCGGGCCGCCGCCCGGGAGAATCGTCGCCATCCAGCTCGGAAACCCGAATGTGCTGTTGATGAAGGCAGTCGCCGTGGGCGATGTGATGAACTCGTCGTCGACGCCGAGCTGGCCCGCCCGCAAGCTCAGCTTGCCGTCGAGGAAGTGCCGCTCGATCCACACGGTGCCAAGCCGCGTCGTCGCAAGCTCCTCGAAGAAGGTGGTCGCGGCGAAGCTGCCGATCTCGCGCGTCGTGATCGGCCTTCCCTGCATGGAGTAAAGAGAGGCATGGACGAATGTATCGTTGAGTAGGTCGAGATTGGTAAGCTTCCCAAGGTCGATATCGATCCAGGGATAGATCTGCCCTTCCCCGATCGGCCCGCGCTTCAAGCCGCCCTTGACGTTATCGTAAACGGTCGCGTTGTATTGGAGGCAAAGCGTGATGCCGGCATCTTGCGCCTTTTTGCGTACTCCGCCGATATCGCCCAGAAGATAGCTCGCGTTCCAATCGAAGTTCGCGGGGTATTGTGCGGGCCCTTGCGGCGCATCGCACGGGCCGGTGTCGGCAAAGGCCCGCGTCGCCGGGAGCACTGACGCCGCCGCGGCCAAAAAGATCACGGCCGCGCACGTTCCTGCCGCCAAGCTCGGGAGCCCGCCCCGCGCCGCATCATGAGCCTCGCCACACACGAGCATTCTTTCAGGAATCTGCAATTTGATGCCAATCGATGGAGCGAAATACCCACTACCGGTTCCAAGGGAATATTAAAATGCGAGCCTTCTTACATCGCCAAATATGAAATTCAGGGAAACAAAATTCGAAGCACATTCCGAGGTTCTCACTTTTGCAATCTCGTGAGCATTTTCTTCGGCTTTTTGGCGGCGCCACGTGGAACGCCTGGATGACTTGGTCAGCCGCTCGTCCATGCTCATCCGCGTCTCCTTCACCTATTGGATTGCGGGTCTCGCATCGCCGAAATCAGGCTCGAACGCGCGATTGCCAGGTTGTCGCTTTTTTCGACGATTGTGCGCGTCGCGTGTTGCAAATTTACCGCCGAAAGGGTTCGTTATTTTTTGTTTATGCAAAACCTCCCTTCCACCTATCGAGAATTTACATCGCTCCTTGGAAATTGCCTCGGACGCGTAGTTTATCCGGCTCGACCGGCGCTCCGCGATGATTTGCCGAGGAGCCCCTTCGATGCACCGCAAATTTTCTTTCGCTGGTTGCCTGCTGGTATGGCTGGCGGCCGGCTCAGCACATGCGGCGGATGCGTCTTCCGCCCCGCCCGGCGCACCCGCGGCGCCGGCTCAGCCAGGACCGCCCGACCTCAACGCGCTGGGTGACAACGTATTCACCCGTTTCGTCAATTATTACAAGCTGGAGTGGGGCGTAGCGAGCCTGCCCGCCGATCCCAAGGCGCCCCCTTCCCGTCGGCCCGAAATCCCCCCCGCGCCGGAATCATCGCCCCCGATGCCGTTCACCGAATGGCCTTATGGCGGCTCGACGAACCTTGGCGCGAACCGGCCATCCTCCGTCGATAGCCCGCTGATGGTGGCGATCGCCAACACCGCCGTCGGCCAGTGGATGTCGGATAATCACCTGCAGCTTTACGGCTGGATCGACGGTGGCGGGAACGTCAGCACCAACCATGTGCATGGTGGCAATGCGCCTGCGGGCTATAGCTATCGCCCCAACACGCTCCAGCTCGACCAGGCGGTGCTTTATCTCGAGCGGACACCCGACACGGTGCAGAAGGACTCCATCGACTGGGGCTTTCGCATCTCTGGCATCTATGGCGAGAACTACCGCTACACGACGGCTTACGGGCTGTGGAGCTATCAGCTCCTGAAGCGCGACCACATCTATGGCTATGACGCGCCCATGGTGTATGGCGAGATCTTCATCCCGCAGATTCTCGAGGGATTAATGATCCGCGTCGGGCGTTACATCTCGATTCCGGACATCGAGGCGCAGCTCGCGCCAAACAACTACATGTATTCGCACTCGATGACCTACACCTTCGACCAATTCACCAATACGGGTATCCAAAGCACGCTCGCGGTGACGAAGAATGTGTATCTCCAGCTCGGTGTGAATATCGGTAACGACACGATGCCGTGGAACTGGAACAAGAAGCTCCCCAATCCCGATCCCAATCCGCTCTACCCGAAGCCGACCTTCCTCAAGGATGCGGGCGCGACGCCGTCATTCACGGGTTGCTTGCGCTATCAGACCGACAGCGGCTA
>DASZIL010000167.1:0-48866 GCA_035949255.1 Beijerinckiaceae bacterium
TTTAACGGTGAGCCAGATCTGAAATATACTCAAGATAAACAGCAGAGAGGAAGGTGTAGATATTCTGCTTGAGATCAATTGAACTAGAAACAAGAAAGCAGAAATCAAGAACAACCACCCTGTTTTATCCGCGGTCATGCAATCTCCTTACGGAGATCGGGATCAAGGCAAGCGTGACCAAGGTAAGCGCAGCAATCGCGAGATACCCGGCCCAGACATATCCTTGTGTCATCGCAAAAATGCCGAGAACCAAGAAAAGCATCTGCGCATAAGCTATTCTCAGCCAGAAGCGCAAAAACGCTCCTCGACCTACCCTGCCGCGCAGCGAGGGAGCGGTTGATGCAATTGTCTCAACGCATGCCTCCCGTGAGCGCTAGCAGGATTTGCGACGCAAGCGTTCGTCGGATTCGCGCCTTGCATGTTGTTTGTCAAACACTTCTCTCGCGGGTCTCATTCGTTCCCCTCACTCGCCTTGTCTCAGAAGCTCCCGCAAGCCCTCGCGATAGCTCGGGAAGGCCGGAGCGAAGGCCAATCTGCGTTTGATCAGATCGTTCCTCACACGCTTGTTCTCCGCGTAGAAGCTTGCTGCCATAGGCGAGAGCTTCGCGGCTTCGAAGGAAACTTCGGGCGGAGGCGCGAGGCCAAGGAGCCCGGCCGCGAAGGCGACGACGTCCTGTGGTGGGGAGGGCTCGTCATCCGTCACGTTGTAAACGGCGCTCGCAACATCTTTCTTCAGTGAAAGTCCGAGCGCTGTCGCGATGTCCTCGACATGGACGCGATTGAAGCTCTGTCCGGGCTTGATGATGCGCCGCGCCTTCCCCTCGCGAAGCGCCACGAGCGCGTTGCGGCCAGGACCGTAAATTCCCGGCAAGCGAAAGCTGATCACCTGGATGCGTGCCTGTGTTCCGAGGCGGCTCCAGCTTGCTTCCGCCGCGAGGCGCGCCCGGCTCCGCGCCGATGAAGGCCGGCAGGGTGTCGTCTCGTCCACCCAGGCGCCGCCATGGTCGCCATAGACGCCGATCGTGGAAAGATAGCCGATCCAGCGAAGGCGCCCGGCCTCGGCGATCGGTTGCGAAAGCGTCTCGGGCAACGGGTCGTTCTCGCCAGCCGGCGGGATCGAGACGAGGAGTGCCTCGGCTTCGCGAAGCGCGGAGGCGGCCGTTCCGATCTCGCGCGTTCGCGCGTCGAACGTGCAGGCCTCGATGCCTTCGGCGAGGAGCGCCTTCGCCTTCTCGGGGCTGCGCACTGTTCCGCTGACGCGCCACCCCTCGGCGAGCTTTCGGCGCGCAAAGACGGTCGCCGAATAGCCGAGCCCCAGGATGAAGAGGTTCATGCCCTGACTTGGCTTTCGCTCGATGCTTGGGCGCGGGCTTGGGCTTGCGCTTCGATGCTATCGAGCTCCGCGAGCACCTCCGCGTGCTTTTCCTCGCCGCGGTGGCGCTTCGCGAGCGCGGCGAAACTTTCCTTCGGCAGCAGGCGAGAAGCGGCCCAGGCCGCCATGGCGCGCACCAGCGGGGAGGGGTCGCGGAGCAAGCTCTCGGCCTCGCGCGCGAGCGCGGCCTTTCCCGAATTGCCGATGGCGATGAGCACATTGCGGATGAAGCGATCGCGTCCTGTGCGTTTCACCGGTGTGCCCGCGAAAAGCTTGCGGAAAGCTGCATCATCGAGTTGGGCGAGCTCGCGCAAGGAGAGATTATTCAGCTCCTCGCGCTCGGCCATGCGCATGTCACGGCTCGCCTTCGCATATTTGTTCCAGGGGCATATGGCGAGGCAATCGTCGCAGCCGAAGATGCGATTGCCGATCGCTTCGCGGAATTCGCGCGGGATCGTTCCCTTGTGCTCGATCGTCAGGTAGGCGATGCAGCGGCGGGCATCGAGCCGATAAGGGGCGGGAAATGCCTTCGTCGGACAGATGTCGAGACAACGCCGGCACGAGCCGCAATGATCGGCGCCCGGGTCATCGACAGGGAGCTCCGCCGTCGTGAAGATCGCGCCGAGGAGAAGCCAGGAGCCGAGCTCGCGCGAAAGGAGGACGGTGTGCTTGCCCTGCCAGCCGAGCCCGGCGGCGGCGGCGAGGGGCTTCTCCATCACCGGCGCGGTGTCGACGAAGACCTTCACCTCGGCGCCGGCCAGCGAGACAAGGGCTTGCGCGAGCTCCTTCAGCCGCCCCTTGATCACGTCGTGATAGTCGCGCCGGCGCGCATAGGTCGCGATGAGGCCGATCTCGCGTTGCGCGAGCGCCTCCAACGGGCTCGATGACGGGGGGGCGTCGAGGCCGAGCATGATGATGCTGCGCACCTCTCCCCAGAGCGCGGGCGGCGAGGCACGCCGTTCCGGCTCTTGCGCCATCCAGATCATGTCGCCGTGCTCGCCTGCCGCGATCCATTCGCGAAGGCGCTGGCCGAGCTCCGGGACGGCCGCCGGCGCGGTTATGCCGAAAGCGGAGAAGCCGAGATTCTTGGCTCGCGCCGCGAGCGCAGAGCGCAGCGTGGCGGCGTTGCTCACCGCGCTTCTCCCTCGAGCGAGCTGCACGCGCCGCTCAGAAATCGAGATCGGCGTAATGCTCCGGCGGCGCGATGCCGGCAATTCGGTCGGCGAGCAGCGGACGAAAGCTCGGCCGGGATTTCAGGCGCGAATACCATGTGCGCGCCGTTTCATCCTCGTCCCATGGCACGTCTCCAAGAAAGTCCATGCTCGAAAGCTGCGCGGCGGCGGCGAGATCCGCATACGTCATGCGCGAGCCCGCGAGCCAATTCCGCTCGGCAAGCAGCCAGCCGATATATTTGAGATGATAGCGCAGATTGGTTCGCGCCGCCCGTATGGATACCATGTCGGGCGCGCCCCCGCCCTCCGCGCTCGACATGAAGCGCTTGAAGACCTTTTCGGTCACGAGGAAGGACGACACTTCTGTTTCGAATTTGTCGAGGAACCACCCCATGAGGCGCCGCACCTCGACACGGCCCGCCGGATCCTCCGGCAACAGGCGCCGCTCTCCAAGGCCGAGGCCCCGCGTCTCGTCAAGATATTCGGCGATGACCGAGGCGCCGGGGACGGCGGCGATCGACTCTTCCGCCAGCACCGGCGTCGTGCCGGCCGGGTTGAGCGCGAGGAACTCGCGGCGCCTTTCCCAGACGCGTTCCTCCTTGAGCTCGACCTCGATCCCCATCTCGCCGAGGACGAGACGGATGAAGCGAGAATGCGGGCAAATGGGATGATGATGCAGCGTTGCCATTGCCATACGTGATGTCGGGAGTGAGCCGGGCGCCAGTGGGCCATGGGTCGGGGCCGGCGAGGTCGCGCCCCCTATAGGACGGGCGTTCACCAGCGGCAACCCAAGCGAACCCCCAATGTTGAGACCCAAGCGGAGCAGCCTGTCGGAGCGCGCGGGCTGCTCCCAAGGAGCAAGGAAATTTCCTGGGGCTGTCGAGAATTTTTTACTTGACCCTAACCGATTCGGGACCCATATGCGCCCTTCGAAGCGCGTCGCCACAAGCTTGGATTCACGGGGCGCTTTGTAGATGACTTCGCTCCGGCTTGCCGGGTCTGCATCTGCTGGTTGGGGAGGGTTCCCATGGATCGAGACGCCCTCTTCCAATCGGGGATGGACTTGGAGCTTCCAAGCACCACCCGAAAGGAAGACACTTCCTATATCGGTTCGTTCGTCTCTGACGACGACCGTAAGGACCACCTCGTGGTGAAGAACGGCGTGCGTTACGCCGGGACGCATCTCATTATCGAGCTCTACGAGGCAACGCACCTCGACGATATCGGCCGTATCGACAAGGCGCTGCGCGCCTGCGTCAAGGCTGCCGGCGCGACGCTTCTGCACATTCACCTGCACCACTTCGAACCGAACGGAGGCGTGTCGGGTGTCGCCGTTCTGGCGGAGAGCCATATCTCCATCCATAGTTGGCCCGAATGCGGCTATGCAGCGCTCGACGTGTTCATGTGCGGCGAAACGTCGCCCGAAAAATGCGTGCCGGTCCTCAAGAAGGCTTTCGGGGCAAAGCGCGTCGAGGTGGAGACGCTTTTGCGCGGCAAGGGCGTTTGAGCCGCGAAGCCTTGGGCGGTCGGCCTCGGCTCGAGGTGGTGAGGCGCGGTTTGGCCGCGCCTCATTCATTTCGGCTCGGCGATGCTCGGCTCATCAAACGGCAAAGCCGCTCGGCGGTGGCGGTTGCCTTTCCCAGAAAATCAACCCCGGTCGCGACGGCTCATCGGCTTTGCCAGTGAGCGCCGCGTAATCCTCTCACAGGCTGATCTTCATGAGCGATAAGCGTTACATCCCCGAAACCCTGTTCGACGAGCTTGGCTTTCGCATGAGCTTCGCGGCGGAGAAGATCGTGTTCCAGGGGCAGGGGGATTTGCAAAGCCTCATCCTGTTCGAGAACAAGCGTTTCGGGCGCATGCTCATGCTCGACGGTGCGACCCAGGTGACGACCGCCGATGAGTTCATCTATTCGGAAATGATGAGCCACGTGCCGATCCTCGGCCATGGCCGTTGCGAGGAGGTGCTGATCGTTGGCGGAGGCGATTGCCTGATCGCCGAGGAGGTGCTCAAGCACAAGGGCGTGAAACATTGCGTGCAGGTCGAGATCGACAAGGGCGTGCTCGATTTCTCCAAGGAATATTTCCTCGAATGGAACCGCCCCTTCTTCGAGGACAAGCGTGCGGAGAGCGTCATTGCCGACGGCATGCATTATGTGGCGGACGACAAGAATCACGGCCGCTTCGACGTCATCATCGTCGATTCCACCGATCCCCAAGGCCCGGGCGCGGTGCTGTTCTCGCGCGAATTCTACGAGGGTGCGAAGCGCTGCCTGAAGCGAGGCGGCGTAATGGTGACGCAGAACGGCGTGCCGTTCTTCCAGCCCGATGAGCTCGCCTCGACGATCGGCATCTGGCGCGGATTGTTCGCCGACCCTTATGCCTATGTCGCCGCCATCCCGACCTATGTCGGAGGGCACATGACCATGGGCTTCGCGACCGATGACAAGGCGTTGCGCGCCGTTCCCCTCTCGACCCTGGAAGAACGCTTCGCCGCGGCGAAGCTCCCAACCCGCTATTACACGCCTGAGGTGCACAAGGCGGCGTTCGCTCTGCCGCGCTTCATTCGCGATCTCGTGGAGAAGGCGCTCGGGAAGGGGTGATGCCCGTCTTCGCACCGCTACTGATTGGCGGTCGCCTTCACATCGAGCTTGTCGAGAATCGCGGCAGGGTTGGGTCCCCCGCCGGACATCAGATCGGTGATCCCAAGGCCGTTCGCATCCTTGGCCTTCACCGAAACCGAGAGGTTCTTCGGCTTTGCGATAAAGCTCGCCACCGCATTGCCCACCGCCTTGGCGCTGTCGGAGCCGCCCAGCAACTGCGGGATGCCGAGCGCGGCCTGCGTGCCCCATGACGCACGCAATTTGTCGGGCGTCGTCTTTTGAGCGGCCGCCACGCGCGCGACGATCTTGTCGAGGAGCCCGGTGTTCTCGACCCGCAAGCTCGCTTCACCGAGCGTGATGCCGAGGCCGGCAACCTGCATTTGCGCCGGCGAACCGGCGAAGAGCTCACGCGGCACGTTGCCGAGGGTGGCCTTCAGGTTGACCGAGCCCATGTCGACGCCCTTGGCGCTGATCTCGTTGACGTTCAGCGATTTGCTGCTCTCGTTCCAGAGGATATCGGTGCCGGTGGAGAGGTCTACCGTCTTGTAGCCGAGTTGTTGGAGCTCGGCGGCTTGGTTTTTCAGCGAGCTCGTATCCGCGGCAAAACGGTCGAGCCGGGATTGAAGGCTTGTCGGAATCGCTCCGACGTAATTGCCGAGCTTGATTTCATATCCCGCGAGCTTGAAGCTCTGCGGCGACGAACCTTGGGGAATGTCGACATCGAGATCGCTCGCTTCGATGGCGTCAAGATGCGGGACCGCGCTACGCCAATCAAGCTTCTTCATCGCGTCTTCATTCAACTCGCCGCCCTTGCCGAGGGTCGACATCGAGGAGAGAAACGGCTTGAGGTCCAAGCCGAGCAGCGCGGCGCGGCCGAGTTTCACATGTCCGCCCGCCGCATCGACCTCCAAGCCCTCGATGCTCCATTCGGCGATGCGGGAGTTGGCGAAGGCGCCGAACTTGATGGTCTGGATCGAAGCGCTTTGGAACGATGGATCCGGAATCTTGATGGTGATGTCTGAAACGGACATGCCATCGAACGCAATCGCATCGTAGAAATCAGCAAGCAAAGAGATCATCTTGGCGGCGACTACCGGCGCCAGGGTCTTGTCCGGCGCGGTTGCCTGCTTCAACATGGGGAGCATTTCCGCGAGCGGCGTGACCAGCGGGCGCGCTTTCACTGCGCCGGCACTCACATGACCGATATTGACCTCCACTCCGTTGGCATCGGTGGAATGCCAGTTTTCCAAGGTGCTCGGACCCGAGATCTGTTTTTGCGCTTCGCCCGGCTGAGCCGTCGCGTAGACGAACCGCACCACACCCGCGAAGTCATAGTCGGTGACGAGAAGCTTTCCGATCGAGGTATTGAGCGAGCGCGGACCTTTGACGTCGCTCGATATGCCCGCGATACTGACGCGCGCCGCCTTGCCGGCCTTGATGTCCTCGAAGTGCGTGTCGCGATAGGCAAGACTTTGGGTCACCGGCGCGCCGTTGCCGGCGACGGGCGCGGTGAATTCGAGCCGGATTTCGGGAATGGTGACGGAGGCGGCGTCGAGTTTCGACAAGATATCGGCAGTGGACGATCCCCAGGGGCCTTCCACGAGGGCCTGCAAATCGGCTTTCGAAAGCGAGGAGCCGCTGATCTCGATATGAGGAATGGTCAGTGACCCACCTTCGAATGTCGTCGTGACATTGTCGAAGGATACGTCCTGCGCGGCGAGCGCGGGGGCGATCAGGCCGAATGTGCCGAAGCTCGCGACTGGCGCCACGGTGACCAGTCCGAGCCCAAGGGCGAGCACTGAGAAAGACTTCATATTCGCACCTGCTACATGGATTTGCGGCCTTGAGGCCGAGGCGAGGCTCTACGCGCCTTAGAGCACGCTGGATTTAAGAAGAACCGCCATCATGCTCTAAACTTTGAGTGGAACATAATCCTTTTGGGAAGGGTGGCTCCCACTTTCGAGATTATGCTCGAGGCGATGGAGGTCCTTGGGAGGCGGTCTCAAACGGAAAATGAGGTGCCGCAGCCGCAGGAGGAGGTGGCGTTCGGATTGTCGAACCGGAAGGATTGGCCGATGAGATCGTCGACGAAATCGAGCCGCGACCCTTGCAGAAAGGGAAGCGACACTTCGTCAATGGCGACGCGCGCCCCGTCGCGCTCGATCACCAGGTCATCGGGGCTTGCGTCCTGCACGACGTCGAATGCGTATTGAAATCCGGAGCATCCCCCTCCGCTCACTGAGATCCGCAGAAGCGAGCCATCCGCTTCCTTCTTCATGATCTCGCAGATGCGCCGCGCTGCGCGCTCGCTCAAGGTCAGAGGAACGTCCTGTGCAAGGGAAGCATCAACCATGAAAATGCCTTCTTTCGTCCGTGCCGCGATTGCGTCGTGACGCGACTATAACGTAATTCGCCATGATGAATGATTCAACGCGTGGCAGGAAGGAGAGGCGCGTCGGCGAGCGCTGGCGCGCGGATTATGCCGTCGATCCCTCGAGCTCGCGCGGCCGCCTGATCGCCGAGCCCTCTTCCGCGACACGCTCCGAATTCCAGCGCGATCGCGACCGAATTATCCATTCCACGGCGTTTCGGCGCCTGGCGCATAAGACGCAGGTCTTTCTTTACCATGAGGGGGATCATTTTCGTTCGCGCCTCACCCATACGATCGAGGTCGCGCAAATCGCCCGTTCGCTCGCAAGAGCGCTAGGGCTCGATGAGGACCTCGCCGAAGCCCTCGCCTTGGCGCATGACCTCGGCCATACGCCCTTCGGCCATACGGGGGAGGATGCGCTCGACGATTGCATGCGAGATTACGGAGGTTTCGACCATAATGCGCAAGCCTTGCGCATCGTGACCCGGCTGGAGCGCCGCTACGCGCGTTTCGATGGCCTCAACCTCACTTGGGAGACGCTCGAAGGCCTCGTCAAGCACAATGGCCCTATGCTCGACCAGAAGGGAAGACCGACCGGACGCTATCGCGAGCGGGGTGTGCCGCTCGCCATCCTCGAATATGACGCGCGCCATCCGCTCGAGCTCATGCGGTTCGCGAGCGGTGAGGCCCAAGTCGCGGCGATCGCGGACGACATCGCTTACGATGCTCACGATATAGACGACGGCACGAGGTCTGGGCTTCTCGATGCGGCAAATCTCCGCGAAGTTGATTTTCTCGCGAGGCTCCTCGACGAGATCGAGGCCGAGACGCCGAAGCTCGCCCCGCCCCGCCTCGTCAACGAGCTCGTGCGGCGGGTGATCACGCGTTTCGTCGAGGATGTGATCGCAGAAAGCCGCTCGCGTCTTGCCGCTCTGGCGCCGCGCTCCGCCGCCGACATCCGCGCCGGCTCCTCGTCCATCGCCGGGCTCTCGCCTCCATTCGAGGCCGCCGATCGCGGCATCAAGCGCCTCTTGTTCCGGCGTGTTTATCGCGATGAAAAAGTGATGCGCATGCGCGCCGAGGCCGACGGCATTTTGCGCGACCTCTTCGCACATTTCTTCGCGGCGCCGGACCTCATGCCGGCCGAATGGGGGGAGGGGCTCGACGGTGCCGATGAGGCCCGTCGCGCGCGCCGCATCGCCGATTATATAGCGGGAATGACGGATCGCTACGCGGCAGCGGAGCATTCCCGGTTGACCGGCCGCAACACAACGCCAGGTGAGATGGGATGATGCAGGACCGATTGTCGCGCAGCCGCTTCCAGAACTTCGCCGAGGCGTCCGAGCGCGCCCAAGGACCGGGGCGGCTTTCCGCTTTGCGCAAGGCCCTGAAGGAAAAGGGGCTCGGCGGCTTCCTCGTGCCGAAAGCCGACGAGCATCAGAGCGAATACGTGCCGAAATCGGAAGAGCGTTTCGCCTGGCTCACCGGTTTCACCGGCTCGGCGGGGCTCTGCGTGGTGCTGCCCGAGGTCGCAGCGGTTTTCGTCGACGGGCGCTACACATTGCAAGTGTGCGAGGAGGTCGATCAGGGGGCGTTCACGCCTGTTTCGACTATCGATATTTCGGTCGAGGATTGGCTCGCGGAACACGCGCCCAAGGACGCGGCGATCGGCTTTGACCCCGCGCTTCATACACCGGACGCGGTCGAGCGCCTGGGAAAGGCCGTCACGCGGGCAGGAGCGCGGCTCGTCGCCGTCCGCCCGAACCCGATCGATGCGATCTGGGCCGACCGGCCCGAGCCGCCGAGCGAAGCCGTGGTGCTGCACGACATGAGGTTTGCCGGCGAGAGCGCTGCCGACAAAATCAAGCGTGTCCAGGCGGCGCTCGAGAAGGAGAAGCTCGACGCGCTCGTGGTCAGCGATCCGCATGCGCTGTGCTGGCTTTTCAACATCCGCGGCGGCGACGCGGCCCATACGCCGCTCGTCATCGGCTACGCCATCCTCCCGAGGACGGGTCGCCCGAGCCTCTTCCTCGACGCCCGCAAGCTCGACAATGCGGTGCGCGCATCGCTCGTCGAGCTCGCCGAGGTCGAGGAGCCGGCGCGCTTCGAGGAAGGCTTGCGCGCGCTCGGCGGCACGAAGGCGCGCGTGCGGCTCGATACCGCGACCGCGGGCGAACGCTTACGGCTCGCGATCAAGGAGGCAGGCGGCGTTCCCGATGTCGGGCGCGATCCGATCGCGCTGATGAAGGCCGTGAAGAATGCGACCGAGATCGAGGGCTCGCGCCAAGCTCATCTGCGTGACGGGGTCGCGGTGACGCGCTTTCTCGCCTGGCTCGCCAAGGAGGCGCCGCGGGGCAGCCTCACCGAGATCGACGCGGTGCGCAAGCTCGAGGAATGCCGAATCGAGACGGGCTTGCTGAAGCAGCTATCCTTTCCGACCATCGCCGGGGCAGGGCCGCATGCGGCGATCCCGCATTACCGGGTGACGACCGTGGCGAACCGCAAGATCACGCCCGGCATCTTCCTCGTCGATTCGGGCGGCCAATATCTGGACGGCACGACCGACATCACCCGCACGATCGCCATCGGCCCGCCTTCTGAAGAGATGCGGGATCGCTTCACACGGGTGCTGAAGGGGCATATCGCCATCGCCACGGCGGTCTTTCCGAAAGGCAGCTCAGGCGCGCGCATCGATGGCTTCGCGCGTCGGCCGCTTTGGGAGGCGGGGCTCGATTTCGACCATGGCACCGGCCACGGCATCGGCTCCTACCTCTCCGTCCATGAAGGCCCTCAGCGGATCTCGGCGCTCGGCAATGTGCCGCTCGAGCCCGGAATGATCGTGTCGAACGAGCCCGGTTATTACAAAGCGGGCGAATACGGCATTCGGATCGAAAATCTCCTCCTCGTCGAGCGGCGCCAATTCGAGAGGGCGGATCGCGAGTATTTCGGATTTGAAACGCTCTCGCTAGCGCCGATCGATTTGTCGTTGATGGACCCAAGCTTGCTCACGGCGGCCGAGACCGCATGGCTCAATGCCTATCACGGGCGCGTGCGCGCCGCGCTCTCACCCTTTCTCGATCGTGAGACGGCGCGCTGGCTCGGCGAGGTCACGCGTCCCTTGGCGTGAGCGCAAGGAGCAAGGACTAGCGCAAGGCCGACGCCACCAGAGGCGGTGCGACGCGGACGCGTGGAGACATCCTTGCCCGGAGAGCAAGGCCGGCGAAGCCGATCGCGAGCCCTGCCGCGATATCGGCGATGTAATGGCCTCCGACCGGCACGGTCGACATCACGACGATACCGTTGAGGATGATCGCCGAAACGCCGATGAAGCGCACCGGCGCGAGCGCCCAGGCGGTCAGCACGGCGAGCACGCAATGGAAGGAGGGGAAGGTCACTACGCCTTCCATTCTCGCGAGATCGAAATCGGCGAAGCGGCCTTGGCGCAAGGCCAGGAAGTCGGGAAGGAAGGATTTTCCGCCGAAGCCGAGGCGCGCGAAGAGCTCGCCGTCGATGCCGTAGCTCGGAATGGGCCCGAACGCCGGCGCCAGGGCGAAGAGCAGGATCGTGCAGATGAGCGTGACCGGAAGAAGCGACAAATAAGTAGCAAGCCGCTCGTGCCGATCCGTGAAGCCGAGCACCAATATCGTGATCGGGATCTGGGGGAGCGAGCTCAGATACGCAAGCGTGAGACAGGTATTCATGGCCCGGTTCGAGGTCATCGCCTCGACGAGCGCTCGCCAATCGATGCCGATCATGTGCTCGAAAGCGATGAACATTCCATCGCGCGTTGCAGCGCCCGTCGCCGCCGCAGGATAGGTGAGCACGCCCGTCGTTGCCGCGAAGGCCAGGATGAAAGCCGTCGCGGCCGTTACCACGGCAAGCCGCCGGTCGGGCCTGATGCGCAGATAGAAGAAACTGGCGCCAAGAAAGAACGCGATGAGCGTGAGGGTGAGCGCGATCCGCCCGCCTTCGATCGTGACACCGAGGCCCAGGAGGCCCGCATAAGCGGCAGCTCCCGTGATCGCGAGAAGCAGCCAGGATGTTCGCGCGGGAAAATCGAAGACCGACATGATGCCGGCCTACTCGTCAGCGGTTAATTCGCCCTTGCGGAAAAAGATGGAAGGCGAGCTTTGCCGGCGCTGGCGCCTCATCCTGACGGGTAAGTGATTCCGCGAAAGGGTTGCCTCATGCGTTAATGGGCGCGGGGCGAAGCCAGGGCGACCGATTGGAGAGGATCGATCATGCAGGGGATGAAGCCGAAGGTCGCGATCATCGCGCCAGGAAACATGGGCGCGGCGGTCGGGCGGCGCCTCGTGGAGCATGGGCTCGAGGTCACAACGCCGCTCGAGGGACGCAGTGCCGCAAGCCGCAAGCGGGCGGAGGAAGCGGGCATGGTTGGGATCGGTCTCGATGAGATCACGAACGCCGATATGCTGCTTTCGATCGTGCCGCCCGGAGAGGCGCTCGCGCTCGCGGAGGCCTTGGCGCCGCGCCTTGCCGAGCGCGATGGCCGCGCGCTCTACGTCGATTGCAACGCGGTCAGCCCGCGAACGGCGAGGAAGATCGGCGATCTCCTGAAGGGCGTGGCCTTCGTGGACGCGGGCATCATCGGGCTTCCGCCACGGCAAGGCGAGAAAGGCCCAAGCTTTTATGCGAGCGGCGAGGCGGCGGCGCGCTTCGGCATGCTTGGCCAATACGGCCTCTCGATCAAGGTGCTCGATGGCCCGATCGGCGCCGCTTCCGCGCTCAAAATGTCCTATGCCGGCATCACCAAAGGCTTGTCTGGGCTCGGTGCCGCCATGCTCATCGCGGCAAGCCGGGAAGGGGCTGCGGCGGTGCTGCGCGCCGAGCTTCAAGAAAGCCAGCCCGCGATTCTTGCGCGCTTCGCGAAAGCGCTTCCGCAAATGTATGCGAAGGCCTATCGCTGGGTCGCCGAGATGGAAGAGATCGCCGAGTTCCTCGGTGAGGACGAGGCAGCGGCCACGATGTTTCGGGGCTTGTCGCGCCTTTACGAGCGGCTCGCCGCCGACTATCGCGGCGCAAAGGGCGAGATCAGCGCCATCGAGGCGTTTCTCTCGCCCGCCGAGCGCGCAACCGAAGCTTCGTCGAAGATCGCCGAAATTTCGGAAGCGCGCTGACCGTCCTTGGCGGGTGCGGTGTCGGGCAAGCGCCCGACAGAGCGTCTTTCAGGATCGGCCTCAATCCCTGATGGTGTCCACCCGCACGCGGGCGATCCCTTGGTTGCGGAAGGCGAGAATTTGCGCCGCATGCGAAGAGACGTCGATCACGCGCCCGCGAACGAAAGGTCCGCGATCGTTCACGACGAGGACGGCCGAACGGCCATTCTCCAGATTGGTGACCTTGACGGGCGTGCCGAAAGGCAATGTCCGATGCGCCGCGGTGAGGCCGGCCGAGTGGAAGCTCGTTCCGCTCGCCGTCTTGTTGCCGGAGTAACCGGAATAATAAGAGGCCTTTCCGATCCAGCTCCCTCCTTCGGCGGCCATGGGGACGAGACAGGCGGCTAGAACAACGGCCATCATCTTCTGCATCAAGTGGATCCTTGCTGGTTTGAGGGAAATTTCGCCCGCTACCCAGCCCGGACGCGGCGACCTTGCGTTGCACTGTGACCAAACTGAGAGCATTTTGCGAAAATTACATGGCTCGGCCCGGGACGTCGTTCAGTGATGCTCCGTTCGCATGAGCCGCGCGCTTGACCGAAAGCCCCCGATTTCGCAGATGCGAAGCCCAGAATGGGAGGAAGTGAAATGCATGTTCTCGTGACCGGCGCCGCCGGAATGATCGGTCGGAAATTCGTCGAGCGGGTGGCTCGCGACGGCCGCATCGGCAAGACGCCCGTCGAGCGAATGACCTTGACGGATGTGGTCGCGCCAACGCCTCCAAAGGCGGCCTTCAAGATGGAAGCGCGCGCCGACGATATCGCGGCCTCGGGCGTCGCCGAAGCTCTGGTGAAGGAGTGCCCGGCGTTGATCCTGCACCTCGCCGCCATCGTCTCGGGCGAGGCCGAGAGCGATTTCGAGAAGGGCTATCGCGTCAATCTCGACGGCACGCGCCAGCTCCTCGAGGCGGTGCGGAAGATCGGCGGCGGCTACAAGCCCCGCTTCGTCTTCGCCTCCTCGATCGCAGTGTTCGGCGCGCCTTTTCCGGAGATTATCCCGGACGAGTTCCATCTCACTCCGCTTACGAGCTACGGCACGCAGAAGGCGATCGGAGAGCTCCTCCTCGCCGATTACACGCGCCGGGGGTTCCTCGATGGCGTGGGCTTGCGGTTTCCGACGATTTGCGTGCGTCCCGGCGCGCCGAACAAGGCCGCCTCGGGGTTCTTCTCGAACATCATTCGCGAGCCGCTCGCCGGCAAGGAGGTGATTCTGCCGGTGCCGGAGACCGTGCGGCACACGCATGCATCGCCGCGCGCCGCGGTGAATTTCCTGGTGCATGCCGCGAGCATGGACACGAACGTCATCGGGCCTCGCCGCTCGCTTTCCATGCCCGGCGTCTGCGTCACGGTCGGCGAGCAGATCGCCGCGCTCGAGCGCGTCGCCGGGGCGAAGGCCGTGAAGCTCATTCGCCGCGAGCCTGACCCTGTGATCACCCGCATCGTGTCGGGTTGGCCCGAGCGCTTCGACCCCATCCGCGCCACGAAGCTCGGCTTTGCGGCCGAGAGTTCATTCGACGAGATCGTCCGCGCCCATGTCGAGGACGAGCTTGGCGGTAAGATCGCCTAGGGTCGGCGTGGCGCCGCCAATGGGATCGGTGCTGCCCGATGAAACGACGATAAGTCTGGAGGCCTTCACGTGAGCCGGATTACAAAGCTCTTCACGCACTGACGTAGCCAGGCTGCGCGCCTGCCCAAAGAATTTCGCTTCGCGGGGCGGGAAGTGCGCGTCACAAAGGTAGGCGATCGGGTAATCCTCGAACCGCTCGCGCCCACCGACGCCATGCCTTGGGACGCGATCGACCAACTTGGCGATGCGCCCTTCATGCCGCAGGGGCGTGAGCAGCCGCGCATGCGTCCGGAGCGCGTGGTCTTCAGCCGGTGACCCATCTCGATTGGGTCCTGTGAGACGAGGTGGCGGCATCGCCCGCTTCGCCAAGAAGCATGGCCACCGCTATCGCTTTGTGGTCGGGGCCTGAGCCATGCGCCGGTCTCAGAGCGCCGGGCTGTCGCCCCAACCACCGAGCCTCAGAGCGACATCCATGCACGCGTCGCGCACCTCATCGGCAAGGGTTTGATCCTCGCTCGCCCGTGCGATGACCATGCCGCCCACGCACAGCGCTGCGATGGCGAGCGCCACCGTCCGATCGGGATGCTGTTGGGGACGCGAGCCGCTTTGAAGGATATCGACCATTGCCTTGAAGACGGCCTCATAGGCGCGCTTCGCGCTCTCCCCATTGCGCGCGACATCACTCGGCAAGGCGACCATAGGACAGGAATTATCGATGTCCTGGAAATGCTGGCGCGAGAGATAGGCACGCACGATCTGCGGCCCGATATCGGCGGCGTTGCGGTCGATCTCCACACCCTCCCAGTTGCTGTCCCAGCCGGGATCGGTGAAGAAGCATTGCAAGGCTTCGGCATAGAGGTCGCTTTTGCTGCTGAAGTGCCGATAAAAGCCGCCATGCGTTAGGCCGGCTTCCGCCATGATTTGATCGACCGATACGCCGTCGAAGCCGAACCGATTGAACAAGCGGCGGGCGACGCGGATGATCGTTGCTCTGGTCGCATCGCGATGGCCGGGTGGATAGGGCATGAGGTCCTCCATCGCGCGTTCGTTCCAAGCGCGGCGTGTTTGATCCGAGGTTATGGGCAGATCATCGCCGCTGGGAAAAGATGATGTTGATCATCTTTTATGCGGCTGCTTCTTGAAAACCCGGCCCAGGGACGGGCCGGATTTTCCGGAGCATGAGGAACGACGATGACAAATACGATAAGGCAAGAGGTGGCTTTTAAGGCGAGCCCGAAGCGAATCTACGATACGCTCCTCGATGCCAGGCAATTCAGTGAATTTACCGGTGGCGCGCCGGCTGAGATCGATCCCAGGGCGGGGGGCGCCTTCTCGTGCTTTGGTGGGATGATCACCGGGCGCAGCATCGAAATGATCCCCAACCGGCGCATTGTTCAGGCATGGCGCGCGGGAAATTGGCCGGAAGGCGCCTATTCGATCGTGAAGTTCGAGATCGAAGCCAATGGGGCCGGGTCTAAACTTACCCTCGAGCATTCGGCTTTTCCGGAAGGCAGCGCACAACATCTCGAGGGCGGCTGGCATAAGATGTATTGGGAGCCGCTGAAGAAATATCTGGCTTAAGGCCCCTCGGCGCCGCCGCGCACCGCGCCGCGTGCGGCGGCCTCGTCGATCGATGTGCCCAGATCGGTTTCGAGCTTTTGCACATAGGCCTGGGTGATGTCGTCCTCGAGCGCCGTCTCGAGGCGCGGCGAGAGCGCGGCGGCCTGGCTCGGGTCGGCCGGCGGTAGCGCTGCCGATTTCACCTTGAAGACGATGCGGCCGAGCCCGTCGGCGGCGAGCGCATAACCCGCGCCGCCCGATTTTACACCGAAGATCGCGTTCACGGCCGCAGGCGACAGGCCGGGCGGCGCCGAGGAACGGGTGATGCCCTCGACGCTGTTCACCTCGAGCTTGTTCTCGGCGGCGATCTCGGTGATCGGGGTTCCGCTCTCCATCCGCTTGACGAATTCGGCGGCCTTCTTCGCGAGCGCCACGGAACGCTGGTCGTCCGTCCAGGCCTTCACCACCTCGTCCTTGACCTCGGAGAGTGGCCGGTCATGGGCCCGTTCGATATTTGTCACGTCGTACCACAAATATCCGCCGTCACGCAGCGAGACCGCGTCATTGTCCCCGCCGACCTCCGCTTGGAAGGCTGCCCTCAAGACCAGGCCCTTGTCCGGGATGCCGGCGACCGGCTTGCCGTCCTTGCCATTGCCAGAGGCGTCGACGGCGTCGATCCTCACCACCGGAAGGTCGAGCGCGGTGGCGATCTCGGCGACCGGTTTCGCCGAGGCGCGCTGATCCTCGATTTTGTCGCGCAAATCCCGCAAGCTCGTCTTCGCTTGATTGGTGGCGATCTCGACGCGCAGCAGACCCAGCACATCCTCGAAAGCCTTGACGCTTGCAGGTTCGATCGCCGTGACCCGCAAGATCACCGGACCGAATTTCGTATCGACCACGCCCGAGGGCACCCCTTGCGCGAGCGAGAAGGCGGCGTCCGCGAGCTTCGGATCGTCGAGCGCGTCCTTTGTCGTGGTCCCGAGAGACAAATCCTCCCCCGAAACGCCTCGCGCGGCGGCGATCTCGTCGAAGCTTGCTCCGGCAGCGAGCTTCGCCGCATCCGCCTGTGCCTCGGCCTCGCTCTTATAAGGGATGCGCTCGATGCTTCGTTTCTCGACCGTCGTGAAACGCGCGGCCTTCTCCTTCTCATATTCGGCGCGCGCCTCGCTCTCGGACACGGTGTCGGGCCGGGCGAGCGCCTTCGGGTCGACGGCGAGGAGCACCAGCGAGCGGTATTCGGGGGAGGCGAACTCAGCTTTCCGTCCCTCGTAAAAGGCGCTGAGCCCGGCTTCATCCGGGGCCGAGATCTCGCCGGCGGCGGAAGGCGGAAGGACGATGTCGTCGACCGAGCGCGTCTCGGCGCTGAAGCGATGCAGCGCATCCAGCATCACCGAAGGGATCGGCGGATTGCCGGCGATCGCCTCGGCGAGCTGGCGGCGCAGGTAGAGGCCGCGCTGCTCGCGCAAGAAGCTTTCCTGCGTAAAGCCGCTTTGCCGCAGCGCCTCGTTGAAGCGCGCCGGATCGAAATTTCCGTCCGGACCCTTGAAGATCGGGTCGGAAAGCACGGCGCGGGTAATGGTGGCGTCCGAAAGCGCAAGGCCGAGCTGGCTTGCCTTCTGGTCGAGCGCCGCCTCCGCCACGAGGCCCGAAAGCACTTGCCGATCAAGCCCCGCTGCCAAGGCCTCGGCCGTTGTGACATTGCGCCGCGATTGGCTCGACAAGCGCTGCAGCTCGCTCTGGAAGGCATCGCGGTAGGCAAGCGTCGTGATGTCGCGCGAGCCGGTGCTCGCCACCACCTCCCGGTGCGTGATGCGAAAAATATCGCCGATCCCCCAGATCCCGAAGCTCAGGATCAGGAAGCCGAACATCACCGTAACGATAATCTTGCCGAGCCAGCCCTGCTGGGCTTTGCGCATTCCGCTGAGCATCGCTGAATTGTTCCTGGCCTCGTATCGTCGTTTGGTCCTTGCCGCTGAACGCCTCGCCTTCGTCTTGCGGGGCAAAGCGCCTTGGACGCGCATCTATAGGGGGGCGGCCGAAAGCGAGCAACGGGCGGAAGCCGTCTTGTCGGAATCCCGCCGTAAGCCTTCGGGTGAGCCCTCTATAAAAGCTATGCGGTTCGGCCTGCCGGTCCCGCCCGCCCCAAGTCTTTCGGGAAAGCATTGCTTGGCCGCGAGACCCTCACATGTTATCGGGACGCTCCTTTTCAAGACAGGCGGATGAGACCGGCCATGACCGCGCAGCGCAAGGAATTCGCCGTCCAGCGTTCGAACAGTTTCTTCTCCGCTCCGCTTGCGACGGTCGATCCCGAGATCGCCCGCGCGATCGACCTCGAGCTTCAGCGCCAGCGTGACGAGATCGAGCTCATCGCCTCGGAGAACATCGTGTCGCGCGCCGTGCTCGAGGCGCAAGGCTCGGTCATGACCAATAAATACGCGGAAGGCTATCCGGGGCGGCGCTACTACGGCGGATGCCAATTCGTCGACATCGCGGAAAATCTCGCTATCGAGCGGGCCTGCGAATTATTCGGCTGCGGCTTCGCCAATGTGCAGCCGAATTCGGGCAGTCAGGCCAATCAAGGCGTGTTCCTCGCCCTGATGAAGCCCGGCGACACCTTCATGGGGCTCGATCTCAACGCGGGCGGCCATCTCACCCATGGCTCGCCCGTCAATATGTCGGGACGGTGGTTCAAGGTGGTCAGCTACGGCGTGCGCGCCGACGACAACCGCATCGACATGGACGCGCTGGAGAGCCTGGCGCAAGAAAACAAGCCGAAGCTGATCATCGCCGGCGGTTCGGCCTATGCCCGCCATTTCGATTTTGCGCGGTTTCGCGCCATTGCCGACGCGGTCGGGGCCTTCTTCATGGTGGACATGGCGCATTTTGCCGGCCTCGTCGCGGGAGGCGCGCACCCGAACCCCTTCCCGCATGCCCATGTCGTGACCACGACGACGCATAAGACCCTGCGCGGCCCGCGCGGCGGGATGATCCTCACCAATGACGCGGAAATCGCGAAGAAGGTGAATTCGGCAATCTTTCCGGGCTTGCAGGGCGGTCCGCTGATGCATGCGATCGCCGCCAAGGCGACGGCCTTTTTCGAGGCGCTTCAACCGGAGTTCAAGTTTTACGCGAAAGCCGTCGTAGAAAACTGTAAAATACTTGGAGAAACTCTCAAAGCGAGAGGTTATCAACTCGTCACTGGCGGCACGGATAATCACCTTTTGCTCGTCGATTTGCGGTCCCAGTCGCTGACCGGGAAGGCGGCGGAATCCGCCTTGTCGCGCGCCCACCTCACCTGCAACAAGAATGGCGTGCCTTTCGACCCGCAAAAACCGATGATCACCTCCGGGATCAGGCTCGGAACTCCTGCCGGCACCTCACGCGGGTTCGGTGCGGCGGAATTCGAGGAGATCGGCAAGATGATCGCCGATGTGCTCGACGGCCTGCGCCAGCATGGGGAGGAGGGCAATGGCGCCGTGGAGGCCGCAGTCAAAGAACGCGCCTTCGCACTCACGCGCCGGTTCCCCATCTATATGTAAGGCAGGAAGCGGGTGGATGGCGTTGGCGCTTGGCTGTCATGGGTGATTTGATCGTTGATCTTGGCCGAGTCGATCTTGGCCGAGTCGATCTTGGCCGAAGAGCGCGCCAGCTTTTCGACATCCGAGCCTAGATCGGGAGCAGCGAAGCTTCATGCGCTGTCCTTATTGCGGTGGCCTCGACACGCAGGTGAAGGACTCGCGGCCGTCCGATGACAGCGCCGCGATCAGGCGCCGGCGGGTCTGTCCGGCCTGTGGCGGACGGTTCACGACCTTCGAGCGCGTCCAGCTCCGCGAGCTCATGGTCATCAAGCACAATGGTGCGCACGAACCTTTCGATCGCGACAAGCTCATGCGCTCGCTCGAGATCGCCTTGCGCAAGCGGCCGGTCGAGAGCGAGGCGATCGAGCGCATGGTGAACGGCATCGTGCGCCAGCTCGAGAGCTCGGGAGAAAGCGAGGTCACGAGCGAGACGATCGGCGAATTGGTCATGAACGGCCTGAAGGCTCTCGACAGCGTCGCTTACGTGCGCTTCGCCTCGGTCTATCGCAATTTTCGCGAGACACGCGATTTCGAGGAGCTCATCGACGAACTCGCCGCGGAAGCTGGCCCCCCGTCAGGAGACGAGGGAGAATTGTGAGCGCAAAACCCCGCTCTCTCGCGCCCTGCCCGGAAGGGCGAGAGCGCCCGACGGATCGCGCCTTCATGCGCCAGGCTCTCGCGCTCGGGGAACGTCACCTTGGCCTCACGGCGCCGAACCCTTCGGTCGGCGCCGTTCTCGTCGACGAGAGGGGGGCTCGACCGATCATCCTGGCGCGCGCCGTGACGGCGCCCGGCGGGCGCCCGCATGCCGAGAAGCTCGCGCTCGAAGCCGCGGGCCCGCTGGCGCGGGGCGCGAGCCTCTTCGTGACTCTCGAGCCTTGCGCGCATCACGGGCGCACGCCGCCTTGCGTCGATGCCGTGATCGCGGCGGGTATCAAGCGCGTCGTCTGCGGGGTCGAGGATCCTGACCCGCGCGTCGGCGGCAAGGGCTTCGACAAGCTGCGCCACGCCGGCATCGAGGTCATCACGGGCGTCCTCGAAGCTCATTGCCGCGAGCTGCATGCGGGCCATATCCTGCGCGTCACGCAAGGAAGGCCCAAGGTCACGCTCAAGCTCGCCATGACGGCGGATGGCTTCGCGGCCTCGGCCAACAAGGCCCCGCTTCGCATCACCGGCGCCATCGCCAACGCGCAGACGCAGCTCATGCGGGCGCGCTCGGACGCGATCATGGTCGGTGTCGGCACCGTAATCGCGGATGATCCGATGCTCACTTGCCGCCTGCCGGGGCTCGAGGCCCGAAGCCCGATCCGCGTGGTGCTCGACAGCCATCTGCGCACGCCGTCCCGCGCGGCGCTCGTCGTTTCGGCGCGCGCCACCCCAACCTGGGTCATCACAGGTGAAGATGCGCCCCAGGAAGCGCAAGCCCGCCTCGAGGCGCAAGGCGTCACCGTCATTCGCCTGCGCATGAATGCGCCCGAGCGCTTGGACCTCAAGGCGGCCCTCCAGGAGTTCGGAGCAAGGGGGGTGACGAGCATGATGTGCGAAGGCGGGCCCGCGCTTGCCGAAAAGCTCGCGAAAGCGGGTTTGATCGACGAATTCATTTCGATCTCGTCTTCGCGCGAGCTCGGCCGGCCCGGGCTTCCCGCGCTCGGGGCCTCGCTCAGCGAGGCGGTCTCCAAAAATTTCATCGTTGCGGGCGAGCCGCGCATATTCGGCGAGGATCGCTTCATCCGCTATTTGAGAGCGCGAGCATGTTCACCGGCATTGTGACGGATATCGGCGAGGTCGCCGAGATCAGCGGAAGGGAGCGCACGTTGAAGCGGCTTCGCCTTCATTCGCGCTACGCCGCCGAAAGCATCGCGCTCGGCGCCTCGATCGCCTGCGCCGGGCCTTGCCTCACAGTCGTCGCGCGGGGAGAGCGAGCGGGCGGCTCCTGGTTCGAGGTCGAGGCGGCGGCGGAGACGCTCGCCTTGACCACGCTCGGCGAATGGACGGCGGGCACAAGGGTGAACCTCGAGCGCTCGCTCAAGATCGGCGACGAGCTCGGTGGGCACCTCGTCACCGGCCATGTCGACGCGACGGCGCGGATCGTCGCGCGCGAGGACATCACGGCGAAGGACGATCCTTTCGGCGCGACGGCCCGCTTCCTCGTCGAAGTTCCCGCCGACACCGCCGCTTTCATCGCGCGCAAAGGCTCCGTCGCGCTCGACGGGGTTTCGCTCACGGTGAATTCGATAGAGGGAACCACGCTTTCCGTGCTCCTCATCCCGCACAGCCTCAACGCGACGACGTTCGGGGAACGCAGAGCCGGCGATCGGTTGAATCTCGAGGTCGACCTCATGGCCCGCTACGCGGCAAGGCTTGCTGATGCCAGGCTTGCCGAGAGCAGGCTTGCCGAGGGCAGGCTTGCCGAGGGCAGACTTGCCGAGGCCAGGGGCGGGCGATAGGTAGGTTCGCCACTCCAACAGGGTCGAACGACCGCCGGTGATCGGATGAAGCGCGAACCCCGCCGTGGGACACAAGAGAGTCCCCGTCTCGACGGGGTGCGTTGCCTGATCGTCGAGGCGCGTTTTTATCCGCATATCGCCGATGGGCTGCTGAAAGGCGCGCTTGCTGCTTTTGCGAAAGCGGGCGCTCATTGCGACGTGCTCACCGTGCCCGGCGCGCTCGAAATCCCTGCGGCTCTCGTGATCGCGCTCGATGCCGCGGAAAATCGCGGCGAGCCTTATGAGGCCGCTGTCGCGCTCGGCTGCGTCATTCGGGGCGAGACGAGCCATTACGATATCGTGGCCGGCGAGAGCGCGCGTGCGCTCATGGACATCGCGATCGCGCGCGGCCTGCCCCTCGGCAACGGCATTCTCACGGTCGACACCGAAGCCCAGGCCTTGGAGCGTGCCGACACCGGACGGCTCGACAAGGGCGGCGGCGCCGCGGAGGCCGCGCTCTGCGTCCTTTCCGTCAAGCGCGGCGCTTTGGCGGCGGCGCGGCGATGAGCAAGGGCGGCGCCACGAGACTAGCGGCTCGGCTTGCCGCCGTGCAGGCGCTCTATCAGATGGACGTCGCCGGCACGGGCATTCTACAGACGATGGGCGAGTTCGAGAGCCATTGGATGGAGCGCGAGATCGAGGGTGTCGACGCAGGCGCGGTCGATCGGGGCTTCTTCCGCGATCTCGTCTCGGGCGTGCTGCGCGAGCAGAAAGTGATCGACCGCACACTCGACGAGACCCTTGCGGAAAATTGGCGTCTTGCGCGCCTCGAGGCGGTGTCGCGCGCCATCCTTCGCGCTGGCGCTTACGAATTGTCGCATCGGCGCGACGTCTCCGTCCCCTCGACGATCGCCGCTTATCTCGACGTGGCGACAAGCTTTCATGACGATGCCGAGATCAAATTCATCAATGGCGCGCTCGATGCCGTGGCGCGACGCTTGCGCGGCGATGAGATGAAGCCGAAAGCGCATGCGCGCTGAGGCGCTTCGATGAGCAAGCGGCCGCCCTCGGCCGAGGATGAATTCGTCGCGCGGCTCATCAGACCGCTCGCGGGGGAGGGCGCTTTCGATCTCAAGGATGATGCGGCGCGGCTTGTGCCGCCGCGAGGCCATGAGCTCGTCCTGAAAACGGATGCGATCGTGATGGGGGTGCACGCCTTTCCAGAGGATCCGCCCGATCTCATCGCGCGCAAGGCCTTGCGCATGAACCTCTCCGATCTCGCCGGGAAAGGCGCGACGCCGCTCGGCTTTCTCCTTTCGCTCGCCGTGCCGCCGCATACCGATCAGGCCTGGCTCGCGCGCTTCTTCGAGGGGCTGGCGAAGGATTGCGCGTGCTTCTCCTGTCCCTTGCTCGGCGGCGATACCACGCGCACGTCCGGCCCGTTTGGCGCCTCGATCACGATCGTCGGCGCGGCGCGGCCGGGCCGCATGCCGACGCGCCTTGACGCGCGTCCGGGCGATCTTGTCGCCGTGACCGGCACGATCGGGGACGCGGCGCTCGGCCTCGTGCAGAGGCGCGAGCCGGAGCGCGCCGCCAGATGGGGCCTCTCGGCCGGGGAGCGCGAACATCTCGCCTCGCGCTATCTCTTGCCGCAACCGCGCAACGCGCTCGCCGCGACCGTCGCCCGGCACGCGCGCGCCGCGATGGATGTCTCCGATGGTCTCGTCATCGACCTCGAGAGATTGTGCCGCGCCTCGGGCCTCGCGGCGCGGATCGATGCGGATCGGGTGCCCTTGTCGCCGGCGGCGAAAAAGGCACTCGGCGCCGATCAAGCGTTGATCGGGACGCTTCTTACGGGCGGCGATGATTACGAGCTTCTCGTGACGCTCGATCGAAATTCATGGCGCGGCTTCAGTGCCGAATGCGAAGCGAAGGGCGTTGCCGTGGCGTTGATCGGCGAAACCCTTTCGGGCGAGGCCGGGCTCGTCAGGGTGATGCAATCTCGGCGTGAGCTCGACTTGGAACAAAGCGGGTTCTCGCATCTTTGAGGCTCCGCGAAACCCGAGCGCACCCTTCGAGATGCGCAAGGATCGGGACTCTGCCTTGCGGAGGCGCCATACTCGGCGCATGGCGCGGGGATTTTTTCTCCTGTAGACCGGAAAAACCGCGACCGATCGGCGCGGTGTTGCATTTTCACGGTCGCGTCCCTGTTTCTCGCGTTGAGGCCGGCAAGCCGGAAAACGTCGCGCTTCACTTGCGACGTCGGCGGTTCTCATCACGGGAAGCCCGACCGAGAAGCCATCACCCGAGAAGCCGCCGACCGAGCTACCACTTCAGAACCTGGCAATGTCGCTTGCAAGAACCCAATCCATCACCGCGCACCTACCGCTTGCGCGGTTGATTGGGGGGCTGGGCGCGGGCCAGATCGTCGGTTGGGGGACGAGCTTCTATTTGCCGACGATTCTCGCGGGCGACATCTCGCGCGACACCGGACTTTCGGAAGAAGTCGTCTACGGCGGCGTGACCGTGATGCTCCTCGTCAGCGCGTCGCTCGCTCCCTGGCTCGGCCGCAGGCTCGATCGCGGTGGCGCGCGCGTCATCATGACGCTGGGCTCGCTCGCCATGGCGCTCGCGCTCATCTTGGTCGGGATCTCCTTCGATTTGAAGAGCTACCTTCTCGCCTGGGTCGTGATGGGTGTCGCGAGCTCAATGCTGCTCACGAATTCCGCCTTCGTCGCGGTCGCGCAGCTCGCAGGCGCGGGTGCGCGCCGCGCCATGACGGTCCTCATGCTCTTCACCGGAGTTGCCTCTTCGGTCGCCTGGCCCGCCTTGAGCTTTCTCGACGGTGCGCTCGGCTGGCGCGCGACCTGTTTCGTGCTGGCCGGCCTGCATCTTCTTCTCAGCGCCCCCTTTCATTGGTGGCTCTTACGGGCGAGAGTTTTTCCTTCGCCCGGAGCCCTTCCGCCGCGGCCGGTGCAGGAAGGCATCTCGCCATCCCTTCAGAAAATCGCGCTTCTCATCCTCATCCCTTGCATGTGCCTGAGCGGCTTCATCTCATGGGGGCTTTCCGTCCATATCGTCGATCTGTTGCGCCATCTCGGCGCGGATCGGGCCGAGGCCATCTCGCTCGCCTCGCTCCTCGGCGTGCTGCAGGTGAGCTCGCGTCTCATCGACCTCGCGATGGGATCGCGGCATTCGCCCTTGCTCACCGGCATCGTTGCCGCGACGCTGTTGGCGCTTTCCTTCGCGGCTCCGCTGACGGGGTTCGCCGGCGGCTCTCCCGCGGTCTTCATGGTCATCTACGGCGTGGCGAGCGGCTCGATGAGCCTCGCGCGGGTGATGATCCCCCTCGCGCTCTTCGGCTCGCGCAGCTATGGGCGCGCGACGGGCCTGCTCGCCGGCTTTCAAAACGTCGCCTTCGCGCTCGCGCCGCTCGCTTATGCCGCCATGTTCGACCGCCTCGGCCTCGCTTTCGCCTTGTGGCTTTCCTTCGTCGCCGGTGTGCTGACCTTGATCGGCATGACCACCTTGTTCGCCATGCGTCGCGGCTGAACAAAGCTCAAGCGCTCGAAACTCCCTCCCGCCATTCCCTCTGAATCGCGAGCCCTGAATTCATGCGCCAAGCCCGCTCCCTTGACCGCATCGCGCTCGCTTTGATGCTTTTGTGCTGCATGAGCTGGGGGTTGCAACAGGTGTTGGCGAAGCTCGCGCTCGCCGAAGTGCCGCCGATCACCCAGGCGGCGATCCGCTCGGTCGGCGGCACGATCATCATCGGAGGGTGGAGCTGGTGGCGCGACCCGAGCGTCTTTCGCCGTGACGGCACCCTCTGGCCGGGAATCGCCGCGGGCGTGCTCTTCGCGCTCGAGTTCCTGGCGCTCTTCGTCGGGTTGCAATGGACGAGCGCCAGCCACGCGGCGCTCTTTCTCTACACAGCGCCGTTTTTCGTGGCGCTCGGCGCGGCCTTCCTCTTGCCGCAAGAGCGCTTGCGGGCAAGTCAATGGCTCGGCCTTGCGCTCTCCTTCATCGGCGTCGCGATCGCACTCGGCGTCTCGACGCATCAGGGGACGGCGCCGGTGATCGGCGATCTCCTCACGCTCACGGCCGGCGCCTTCTGGGCGATGGTGACCTTGACCGTGAAGGCGACGAGGTTGAGCTCGGTCCCGGCCTCGAAGGTGCTGCTCTACCAGCTCGCGGTCTCCGCCGTCCTCCTCGCGCTCGCCGCTTTCGTGACGGGCGAGAGCTTGCCGTTGAGGCTCTCGCTCGTGCCGGCCGCGAGCTTACTTTACCAGACGATCTGGGTTGCCGGCGTCACTTACCTCATTTGGTATTGGCTCTTGCGGCAATACCATGCGGGCGAGATGTCGGCTTTCACTTTCGTGACGCCGCTGATGGGCGTGCTCGCCGGACATTTCCTGCTCGGCGACGCCATGGAATCGGGGCTCATCCTCGCAGTCGCTCTCGTGCTCGGCGGCATCGTTCTCGTGAACCGGCCAAGACCGGTTTGAGCGCGGTTTGAATTCGTCTCACCGCGCCTTGCCTTGACCGGCGAAGCCCGCGCACTTAACCCTTTCGCGCGAGTTTTCGGGAGCGCCGACACCGAGGGCGGAAAAGAACCCGCGCTGCATCGTCAACCGGGCACGAGCCGCGGATCGAAGAGCTACGCTTTCAAAAAACCGACGAGAACGAAAAATGCATGATTTGACGCGCCTTCAGGCGGCCCAGGAACGCATCCGTGCGCATGTGACGCGCACCCCCCTCTTCCGATCGTCCACGCTCTCCGACGAAATGGGCTGCAGCGTCTTCATCAAGGCGGAGCTCTTCCAGAAGGTCGGCTCCTTCAAGGCGCGCGGCATGCTGAACCGCCTTCTCACGATGGATTCAGAGGAGCTGCGCAAGGGCGTCATCACCTTCTCGGCCGGCAACGCGGCGCAGGGCCTCGCCTTCGCGGCGAGCATCGTCGGCACGCGCGCGGTGATCGCGATGCCTGAAGCGGCAAGCCCGGCGAAGATCGCGGCGACGAGGGGCTACGGCGGAGAGGTTATCCTCGACGGCAAGAACGCCGCCGAGACCTATGCGAGATGCATGGCGGAGGTCGCGGCCCAAGGACTCATCTATGTGCCTTCTTATGACGATGTCGCCTTGATGGAGGGGCATGCTTCGCTCGGTCTCGAGATCTTGGAAGACGTGCCCGATGTCGCCGCGATCTTCTGCGGGATCGGCGGCGGCGGCCTCATCGGCGGCCTTGCCATGGCGCTGCGCGCATCGAAGAGCAAGGCGCGGATCTTCGGCGTCGAGCCCGAGCTTGCGTCTTGCGCCACGCAGGCCTTGCGCGCGGGCGAGCCGGTGCAGGTCGTCAACGGCAGGACGCTCGCCGACGGCCTCGCGCCGCCCGTCGTGGGCAAGGCCTGCCTGCCGATCATCCGCGAGGAAGTCGAGGAGGTGATCCTCGTCACCGAGGACGAGATCGCCGATGCGATCCGATTCCTCTTGTCGCGCTGCAAGCTCTTGACCGAAGGCGCTGGAGCAGCCCCGCTCGCCGGGCTTCGCCAGCGGAAGGATTTGGGCTTCGCGCGAAGTGACAATATCGTCCTCGCGCTCTGCGGCGGCAATATCGATCTCGAAAGGCTGGCGGGCATTCTCCCCGCATCACCGGTTTCGTGAGCGGAAACAGGTGACGATGAGGAGGAAAGCCGCTCGTTCCCGCGAAGGCTGCGCTCATCGGCGCCGGCTTCAGCATGGAGCTCGCGCCTGACGCCAAGGTCTTCGTCGATTACGACGGCAAGCTCGGCTCGCGCCTCCAGGAGCACTCGATCTCGGGCGGGTTGTGGGTGCGGTTTTAGCAGGACCGCTCTTCCTTCTCCCGCGCTCTTCGCGCGGGAGAAGGGGGCGCCCTTCCTTCTCCCGCTCTTTTGCGAGCGCGCCTTTCCTTCTCCCGCGCGAAGCGCAAGGGGAGAAGGGAGAGCGGCGTCCAGCCCGGATAGACAGGTGACAGAATAGACCGGATGGATGGGTGACAGGTACAGTGACGCGGGGCGTCGGCTCGCGCATCGCGCCCTCAATCCTCATCATAAAAACGGAGATAAGGCTGGCATCGCACCGGGATGGCGGCGCCGTAAAAGCCGTACATCTCTCTCCTGTAATCGATGCAGCTCGGCAAGGCGCGATCGGATTCACGCAATACCGTCGCGCCCCTTCCCGGCGGGTTGCGGCCTGGAGGATTGCGAGGGGGAGAGTTGTCGGCCGGGGGAACAAGAACGGAGCCACCGCCGCCGCCTTCGCTTCCGCCACCGCCGCCGCCCGCCGCACCTCCGCCACCATTGCCCCCGCCGTCGCCACGCGCGAGCGCGATCGTGCTCGTTGCGCAAAGGCCGGGCAAGGTGACGACGCCAAGCGCGAGAACAAGGCCAATCTTCACGAGCGCCAAGGGTTTCATGATAGCTTCTCCTCTGAAAGGCCGTCGGCGACATCGGGAATCGGATCGCTTAAGGCCTTGCGCCTTGGTCGCGGGAGAGTTGACGAAGGTTCATTGGGCGAGGACGAGGCTGGTTTGGCGGGGCCGTTCGCTCGGCACAAAGAATAAAAGACAATCGCGCCGATGAACCTTTCTTGCTGTCCGAGCGACTACAAGGCGGTGAGGGGTTGGTCATGGAACGCACGAGCGACGATGCGTTGATCGAGCAGATCGCCACCGGCGACAAGCTCGCGATGCGCACGCTCTTTGCGCGCCACAAGCTCCGGGTGTTTCGCTTTCTATGCTCGATTCAGCGAGATCAGGCCGCCGCCGAGGATCTGCTCAATGAAGTCTTCATCGATGTCTGGCGGCAGGCTGGAAGATTCGAGGGCCGCTCGAGCGTCTCGACCTGGATTTTGGCGATCGCCCGCTTCAAGGCTTTGTCGGCGCTAAGGCGCCCGCGTCACGCCGAATTTGACGAGGAGGCTGCCGCCGAGATCGTCGATCTTCAAGATGATCCCGAGGTGGTCGCGCAGAAAAAGGACAAGGGGGAGATCCTTCGCGCTTGCCTTGCCGGTCTCTCCGGCCAGCATCGCGAGATTATCGACCTCGTCTACTATCAAGAGAGATCGATCGAGGAATGCGCCGAGATCGTGAATATACCGGAAAATACCGTGAAGACCCGATTATTTCATGCCCGCAAGAGATTGGCTGAGATTGCCAAGGGCAAAGGCTTGGACAGAGGCTGGCCATGAACAGCGATGAAACCTCCGCGAACCGCGAACTCGCGGATCTTTTGCCCTTTTATGTCACGGGACGCTTGCCGCTTGCCGATGTGAGGCGCCTCGAGAAAGCGCTCGCGACGGATGAGGCGCTGAGAAGCGAGCTCGCCCTTGTCGAGGAGGAGAGGGCGGCGACCATCGAGGCCAATGAGAGCCTCGGCCTGCCTTCTTCGCGTGCGGGGGCGCTTTTCCTTGCGGCGCTCGAGGCGGAGCCGGCGCGAACAACGCCGCGAGCGCTCGCGAGCGGTCTCATCGCCTGGGTCGGTGAGCGCCTGCAATCCTTGACGCCGCGCCAAATGGCCTATGCGGGCATCGCCGCGGCACTTCTCGTCCTCGCGCAAGCGGGTCTCATCGGGGCGCTCCTCGAGGGCACGGGCGAGAAAACCTATACTCAGGCCTCCGTGCGCGGCGCCTCGAATGAAGGAAGCCTGGCAACGATCGCCTTCAGCCCCGACGCGAAAGCGGCCGAGATATCGAGCCTGCTCGAGGCGGCGCATGTGACGGTCGTCGACGGCCCGAAGCCGGGCGGGCTTTACGTCCTGCGCCTTGGCCCCAAGGAGATGCCCAAGGCTGATCGTGACGCCGTCATCGCACGGCTCAGCGCGCAAAAGAGCCTCGTGCGCTTCGTTGCGCCGTCGCAATAGCGCGCCTCTGAAACGGGAGGCTCCCATGCGGTCTCGAACCGGTAAGATGAGGGCGCGGTCCGGCGCGGCGCCCGGCCGGGGCCGGGCCCTCCCCATGTTCGTTGCGGGCATCCTCGCGCTACTGCTCGGCGGCGGCGGATTGGCGACGGCGCAAAGTTTCCGTGGCGGTTTCGGAGGAGGCGAGGGCGGCTTCGGACCGAACGAACGAGGTTTCGGCGAGCGAGGTGGCCTCGTGCAACCTGGCACGCGGTCCGCGGACGGACCTCTCTCGGGACCCGACAATCCGCGCAAGCACCGCGTTCTCGGCGGGGCTCGCTACCCCTCCTGGCGACGGCCGGTCGCCGGATGTGACGTCGCGAATTGCACCGTTGGGCGCGGCGGTCGTTGGTACCCGCCGATCCGGCGTCCAGGCGTGTTCTTCCCGCCCGTCATTTATTTTCCGCCGGCCGGGGAGGGCGTCGTCGAAGGAGAGCCGGAGGTGCCGCCTGGGCCTGCGCGCCATCCCGTTCGCCCAGTGAGACCCGCCCCACGCCCGGTCGCGCCATCCGCGACCGTCTCGAGATCAGCGAAGCGTCATCCCTCGGCGCCACCGCTCATCGCGGTGACGGGGCCGAATTCGCATTTCGTCGTGCCGGCCTTAACCGAAACGCGCTATGTGCAAAACGAAGTCCTCGTTGAAATTCCTCAGCGCCTGTCGCCCGCGGCCCTGCGGAGCCTCGAGCGCCGGCACGGTCTGGCCTTGATCGCATCGCAGAATTTCACGCTTATTGGCGCCAAGATTGCTCGCTACCGGATCGCCGCTCCGCGAAGCGTCGCGGCGACCGTGGATGGGCTTCGTCGCGATGGTCGCGTGGCTGGCGCCCAGCCGAATTATATTTTCGCCTTGCAAGAAGATGCGACGGGATCCGAAAATGCGGCGGCGACTTCGGCTGCCGCGCCGGCGAGCCGCGCGACCGAGGCCGTTCCCGGCCCGGCCGAAATCAAGGGCCCGGCGGGTGCTGCGATCATGCCCTCCGCGCCTGTCGGGGAAAAACCGACCGAGGCCGCCTCCGCGAGCGAGCGGCTTCAATACGCGGTGAAGGCGTTGCATCTTGACGAAGCGCATCGTCTTGCCACCGGCAAGGGCATACGGATCGCAGTCATCGATTCCGGCGTCGACGATGGGAGCGCCGAGATCAAGGACCGCGTCGTTGCAAGGCTCGACACGATCGGTGGCGAGTTCACGGCGCATCCGCATGGCACCGCCATCGCCGGGGCGATCCTCGCTCATGCCAAGCTCGTCGGCGTCGCGCCCGACGCGCAGATGATCGCCATCCGCGCCTTCACGGGAGAGGGCAGGCCGGACGGCGCGCAAGGCACGAGCTTTCACATCTTGCAAGGGCTCGATTTCGCGGCCGCCCAAAGCGCGCGCATCGTGAACATGAGCTTCGCTGGCCCCAAGGACGCCTTGCTGTCTCGCGCGCTCCAGGCCTTGCGTGCAAAAGGCGTCACGGAGATTGCCGCCGCCGGGAATGGGGGGCGGCTATCGGCGCCCCTTTATCCCGGCGCGGATGCAGGCGTCATCGCGGTCACGGCCACCGATGCCGAAGGCCAGCTTTTCAGCCTTGCCAATCACGGCAACTATATCGCCATGGCGGCACCGGGCGTCGATATTCTTGCGCCCGCTCCCGGAGATACGGTGCAGATCGTCTCCGGCACGTCGATCGCGGCCGCGCATGTGACCGGCATCGCCGCGCTCGCGCTCGAGCGCTACGGGAGCCTCGCGCCGGACGCTCTTCTCGGCGCCCTCGATGCCGGAAGCCGCAAGGTCTCGCCCGAAGCGACACCTGAGGATTACGGCGCCGGCGTCGTCGATGCCTATGGCGTGGTTCGCGGCAAGCCTGGCGCGGACAACGCGCCCGCCGCCCGATCCGCTCGAGCGGCGCCTCGCTGAAAACGAGGCGCCTTTTATCGTGCTTTGGATGAATAGGGGCCTTTTTCCGAGAAGATCATTCTCAGCTAACGAGCCTAAGCACATACGGGCAATTGCCCAAAGCCGTGATGCTCTAACGGCTAACGGCACTCCTCAAGGAAACGTGATGCCACCAGGTCGATCGAGCTGCGTTATGCGCAGACATCGCCAACATCATGATCGAGGAATGCCATGGACAGACCTTGGGAAAAAGATCCGATGCTCGTGGCCACGCAGCTCGAGCGACGCTCCTTCATCAGGGCAAGCCTCGTGGGTGGGGTCACGGCCGGATTTGCGCTCGCCGTTCAGCCCGTTTCGGCGGAAACCATCATCACCGACACCAACGGCCTCGACGCCGGCATGGTGCAGGTGAAAACCGAAGACTGGATGGTTCCGGCCTATCGCGCGCGCCCCGCCGGCGGCGCGAAGGTGCCGGTCATCGTCGTGATCCAGGAGATTTTCGGCGTGCATGAGCACATCAAGGATGTGTGCCGCCGTCTCGCCAAGCTCGGCTATTACGCGATCGCGACCGATCTTTACTCGCGCATCGGCGATGCGACGCAAATCTCCGACATCCCGACCCTTATTTCGACCATCGTCTCCAAGGCACCGGACGTCCAGGTTGCTTCCGATCTCGACGCGACCGTCGCTTTCGCGGCCTCCGAGGGTGGCGACACCTCGAAGCTCGGCGTCACCGGATTTTGTTGGGGAGGCCGGCAGACCTGGCTCTTCGCCGAACATAATCCCAAGCTGAAGGCGGCGGTCGCCTGGTACGGTCCCCTCACCAATGTTCCCAATGAGCTTCAGCCCAAGCGTGCGATCGACGCGGTTGCCGACCTCAAATGCCCGGTTCTCGGCCTTTATGGGGCGGCCGATCAGGGCATTCCGGTCGATGCCGTGAACGCCATCAAGGCGGCCGCAGACAAGGCCGGAAAGACAGTGGACGTGGTGATCTATCCCGACACGCCGCATGGCTTTTACGCCGATTACCGGCCGAGCTACCGCGCCGACAAGGCGGCTGACGGCTGGGCGCGCCTCCAGGCCTGGTTCAAGAAATACCTGGTATAAGCCCCTGACGTCGGGAGGAGACCCCTCCCGACGCCTGCCTTGATGAGTTGACGCGCGCCTGCGAGGCCACCAAAAGGAGCGCGTGGACAAAGGCCTGATCTCGGCGGCGACCGCCACGGCGACGGCGCGACGCGATATCCTGCACGACCTCCTGACGGCGCTTTCGCGCTCGCACGGGCTTGCCTGCGCGGCGCTCGTCGCCTTGTCGCTCTTGATGTTCCTGCCGGGTTTTACCGGCTTGCCGCCGATGGATCGCGACGAGCCGCGTTTCGCCCAGGCCTCGAAGCAGATGCTGGAGACGGGTAATTTCGTCTCGATCCGTTTTCAGGACGAGGCGCGCAACAAGAAGCCTGTCGGCATTTATTGGCTGCAAGGCGCGAGCGTCGCGCTTGCCGAATCGGCGGGCTTCGGTTCCGCGCGGGCCACCATCTGGCTTTACCGCGTTCCCTCGCTCATCGGCGCGATCGCCGCGGTGCTGCTCACCTATTGGGCAGGTCTCGCCTGGCTTGAAAATCGCTATGCCTTCATGGCCGCCGCGCTGATGTCGGCCTCGCTTCTTCTCGGCGTCGAGGCGAGGCTCGCCAAAACGGATGCCGTGCTCACGGCCTCGATCGTCGCGGCCATGGGCGCGCTCGCTCGCCTCTTCGCGATGCGCGACGCCAAGGTCGAAGGCTCTGCCACCCCATCCTTCGTGCTTTGGCTCGCGATCGCCATGGGCGTCCTGATCAAGGGCCCGATCGTGGTCATGGTCGCGGGCCTCGCATCGCTCGCGCTCTCGATCAAGGAGCGTTCCGGGCGCTGGCTCAAACCGGCATGCGATTACAGGGCGATCGCGCTGGCGCTCATCATCATCGCTCCCTGGTTCATCGCCATCGCGCTCGACACGCACGGGGCCTTCTTCAGCGAGGCGGTCGGAGGGGACATGCTCGGCAAGGTCGCGGGCGCGCGCGAAGCGCATGGCGCGCCGCCCGGCACCTATCTTGTCGCGGCCTTCATCACCTCGTGGCCGATCGCGCCCTTGGGGCTCATCGCCGCGCCCGCGATCTGGCGGGCTCGGCGCGAGGACGCCGTGGCCTTCCTCCTCGCCTGGCTCATTCCGTCCTGGCTCGTCTTCGAGGTGGTGCCGACGAAGCTGCCCCATTATGTGCTGCCGCTCTATCCGGCGATCGCGCTTCTCGTTGCGCTCATCGCTCAGTGCGGCGACTTGCGTGCCGAGGGAAGATGGAGGCGTTTGGCGCTGATTCTGCTGCCGTTGCCGACCGCGCTCGTCGCGCTCGCCATCCCCTATGTCACGCTGCTTTATGGGGACCGCGCCGACATCGCGGGCGCGCTGTTCGCGGCGTTGGCGACCTCATGCGCGGTCGTTGCCGCCATCGCCCTCACGCGAAGACGCATCGAGCAAGCTTGCTCGGCGCTTCTCATGGCCGCGCTACTGCTGTTTATCGGCATCTATGGATTCGCGATTCCGCGGCTTCAGGCCTTGACCTTGTCTCCGCGCCTCGTGGCCTTGATGTCGAAATCTCCCTGCGTGCCGCAAGCTCTCGCGACGGCCGGTTTCAACGAGCCGAGCCTCGTCTTCCTGACCCGCACCGATCTTCATCTCACGAACGGGGCCGATGCCGCGCGGTTCCTTGCGCTTCCCGGCTGCCGCGCGGCTTTCGTGGACATCCGCCAGGAGGGTGAATTCACCAAGGGCCTCGCCGCGGTCGGCCGCACACCGAACCTCCTCGGCCGTGTGCTCGGCGTCAATCTGAACGGGGGCCGCCATATGGACATCGGGGTCTATGCCAATGGCGGTTGAGGCGACGCGCGAGAAATCCTCCTTGCCGTCGAACCCCCGCTTGGCGTTCCTCGGAAACGGGCACGGCCGGGCCCTATTGGTTCTGCGAGGCTTGGTGCGGCGTCTCGCCACCCTGATCGCGAGCGCAAGGGCGGCACCACGCGATCTCATGCCTGGCGGTGGCGCATTCGCGGCGGCGATCCTCCTCGTGCTCGTGACGGGCTTCACTTGCGATGGGATGATCGCCTCCGCCATGCGGCATTTGCCGCGAGCCGCGACGGGATTCTTCGAGCACATCACCATTCTCGGCGAAGGGTGGGTCTGGCTTCTTCCCACCGCGCTTCTCGGATTGGCTTTCGCCTGGGCAAGCTTTGCGGGAACCTCGAGGCGAAAGCGTGCGGGCCTTGTCTTGCGCGCCGAGCGTGCCCTCTTCATGTTTTCGGCCGTGGGCGTTCCATCCCTCGTGACGACGGTCTTGAAGCATGTCGTCGGGCGCATGCGCCCACGCTATTTCGAAAGCCTCGGAGCCTTTCATTTCGAGCCTTTTTCACTCGCCGCCTCGAAGGCAAGCTTCCCGTCCGGGCATGCGACGACCGCCGCCGCGCTCATCCTCGCGATGGGCGTCGTGGCGCCGCGCTGGAAACCCTCTGTCGCGATGCTCGCTCTTCTCGTGTTCCTCTCCCGTCTCGCGATCGAGGCGCATTACGTGAGCGACGTGCTAGCCGGCGCCCTCATCGGGATCGCCGGCGCGCGCGCGATGCGGACGCTTTTTGCCAAGGCACGGATCGGCTTGAGATCCGGCGCTTTCCTCGCCACTTCCTTGATGCCTGAGCCAGCAGCGCGTCTTTCGCAACGAGGCTCGATGCCCGTGAGCTGGCCGCAAGACGAGAGGTCGAGCGAGCCTTTGCCAAAGCCGCGCCTGTCGATCGTCGTGCCGATGCGCAACGAAGGGGAAAATGCCGGCCCGCTGATCGAGGAGATCGGGCGAGCCTGCGCTGAGCTTGTTCCCTTCGAGATCATCTGCGTCGACGACGGCTCGTCCGACGGGACGGGAACTCGCCTTGCTGAGCTCGCAGCCGCTCATCCGCATTTACGGGCGTTTCGCCACGCCGCGAGCTGCGGCCAGAGCGCGGCGGTGCGCACCGGCGTGAGGGCGGCGCGCGCGCCGATCGTCGCAACGCTCGACGGTGACGGCCAGAACGATCCGGCCTTCATCCCGAAACTTCTCGAGGCTCTCGAGGCCGGCGGGGTCTCAACCGGCCTCGTCGCCGGGCAAAGGGTCGGCCGCAAGGACACAGGCTTCAAGAAGCTGCAATCGCGTGTGGCGAACACGGTGCGTGGGCGCATCTTGCGCGACGGCACGCGCGACACGGGTTGCGGCCTCAAGGCGTTCCGGCGAGAGCTCTTCCTGGCGCTTCCCTATTTCGACGGCTTGCACCGTTTCCTGCCCGCCCTGATGCGGCGCGAGGGCTATGAGGTGAGCCTCGTCGACGTGGTCGATCGTCCCCGGCGCGCGGGGCGCTCCAATTACGGTCTCTTCGACCGGCTCTGGATCGGCATCCTGGATCTCGGCGGTGTGTGGTGGCTGATCCGCAGGCGCAGACGCGTGCCGATCGTGTCGAATTTGCGAAAGGATGCATGATGCTGGTTGATCTCGCGAACGCGCTCGGCGGCTACCTCCAGGACGTGTTCGTCAATAAATTTGATTTAGCGGTGCTGATCGGGCTCGTCGCGCAGGCGTTGTTCACCATGCGATTCCTCGTGCAATGGCTCGCGAGCGAGAAAGCGGGCCGCAGCGTCATCCCCTTCAGCTTTTGGCTGTTCTCGATCGGCGGCGGCCTCCTCCTCTTCGCCTATTCCTTGTGGCGGCGCGATCTGGTCTTCATCCTCGGGCAGGGGTTCGGCGTTTTCGTCTATCTTCGCAACGTCGCTCTCGTGCTCAAGGAGCGCCGTGGCGAGGCGGGGAAGGTCAGGCGGGCGGGATAGGCACGGATCGCGGTGCTCACCCGCCGGGCGGCGACTGTCGCCATCATATTACCGCCCGGAGCCAAACGCTGGCCCTCAGCCGGTTCCTACGCTGCCGTCTCGTGCCTCTCCTGGAAATAAGCAGGCGAAAGGCGAGGCAGCTCCCATCACCCCTTCGCCGGCTTCGGCCAGGGCGTCTCGGCGACGGGCGTGATCGGCCCCTTGCCGGAGAACCATTGCTTGAGGTTGTCGACCACGAGATTGCCCATGGCGTTTCGCGTGTGCACCGAGGCCGAGCCGACATGCGGCAAGAGCACGACATGGGGCATGTCGATCAGTTCCTTCGGTACATTCGGCTCGTGCGCGAACACATCGAGACCGGCGCTTCCGACCTTTCCCGCCTTGAGGGCCTCGATCAGCGCCTTCTCGTCGACGACCGAGCCGCGTGCGATGTTGATGAGCACGCCCTTGGGGCCTAGCGCCTCCAAGACCTTCGCGTTGATCAGGTGCTTCGTCGCCGCGCCTCCCGGCGTGATCACCATGAGGATGTCGACCGCCTCGGCCATGTCGGTGAGCGAGGCATAATAGGGGTAGGGCACGCCGGGCTTGGATGAGCGGCTGTGATAGGCAAGGCCAAGGCCGAATGCCTCCGCGCGCCTGGCGATCGCCATGCCGATGCGCCCAAGCCCGACGATGCCCATGGTCTTGCCGCGCAACGTGTCGGTGAAGGGGAAGGGCTTCGTGAGCCATTTGCCGGCGCGCAAATAGGCGTCCGCTTGCGGGAGCTGGCGCACCGTCGCGAGGAGAAGGCCCATCGCCGTGTCGGCGACCTCATCGGTCAGCACGTCGGGCGTATTGGTCACGATGATGCCGCGCCGCCCCGCGGCGTTCGCGTCGACATGGTCGTAGCCGACGCCGCAGGACGCCAGGATCTCGAGATTCGGGTAACGGTCGAAGAATGCGTCGTCGAGACGTTCGTGGCTCTCACCCGCCGCCACTCCACGGATTTGCTTCGCCACTTTCTCGAGCTTCGTCTTCTGCTCGGCGCCCGTGAAGGGCCGATAAACGGTGAAGGCCTTATCGAGCCCATCCGCCGTCTTGTTCGGAAGAGGGCCGGTCAATACGATATCGATAGTCTCGGTCATTGAGCACCTGTGGCGGGAAAGCGTGATGTCGGCTCGCGCACCCCTCTTGAGAAGCTGGGCGCATCGGCTTGCCTTGTGGAAAGCGAACAAGGATTATGCTCTAGAAGCGAGAACCGCAACGGAGAATTTCCGGGGCGCAATCGCGTTGGGAGAGAGCCGCATGGCGAGCGTCGGCATCAAGGATATCCGCAAGGCCTACGGTTCGACCGAGGTCATTCACGGCATCAATGTCGAGATCCTCGACGGGGAATTCGTCACGCTCGTCGGCCCCTCGGGCTGCGGCAAGTCCACCTTGCTGCGCATGATCGCCGGCCTTGAGGAAATCTCGTCAGGCGAGATCCGGATCGGCGAGCGCGTGGTGAACGATGTGCCGCCGAAAGAGCGCGACATCGCCATGGTGTTCCAGAATTACGCGCTCTACCCGCATATGACGGTCGCCGACAACATGGCCTTTTCCCTGAAGCTGAAGCGTGCGCCCAAGGCCGAGATCGCGGCGCGCGTCGACAAGGCGGCCGGCATCCTCGGGCTTCGCTCGCTCCTCCATCGTTATCCGCGCCAGCTCTCGGGCGGCCAGCGCCAGCGCGTCGCCATGGGGCGCGCCATCGTGCGCGACCCGCAGGTGTTCCTGTTCGACGAGCCGCTCTCCAATCTCGACGCGAAGCTGCGCGTCGCCATGCGCGCCGAGATCAAGGACCTGCATCAACGCCTCGGCACTACGACCATCTATGTGACGCATGATCAGATCGAGGCGATGACCATGGCTGACAAGATCGTCGTGCTCCATGATGGGCATGTCGAGCAGATCGGCGCGCCGCTCGAGCTCTATGATCGGCCGGCAAATCTCTTCGTCGCGGGCTTCATCGGCTCGCCGGCGATGAACGTCCTGAAAGGGCGCATCTCCGGAGGCGGCGGCAAGCCCGCCTTCAAGGCCGAGAATGGCGTCGAGATGCCGCTCGCGAGCGCGCCCGGCGCTTCGGACGGCAGGCCCGCGGCTTACGGCTTTCGCCCGGAACATCTGCGCATCGCGCAAGACGGCGTGCCGGCGGAGGTCGTGGTCGTCGAGCCCACGGGCTCGGAGACGCAGGTCATGCTCAAGCTCGGCGGTTCCGACATCGTCGCCGTCTTCCGCGATCGAATCGCGGCGCGCCCTGGCGAGACGATCAAGATCGCGCCCGACCTTGCCAGCGTGCATCTCTTCGACGCGGAAAGCGGCCAGCGCCTGGCAGCGTGAGCCTTATCGCACGGTAAAGCTAATTCGCGGGCGCCGGCGCCGGGGCCGATACGGGTGGCGTCGCGACCGGCGCGGGGTGGCGCGCCGCGTTTGAGAAGAGCGGATCACGACGCGCGTGACGGCGCGATTTGAGGTGTAGGTTCAACGAGTTGCGATATTCGCGCAGTCCCTTCACGCAGAGCTTTGAGAGATCATTCACATGCTCGCGCAGGCATGCCTGGATGCGCCCGCCTCCGGGCTTCTCATGCTCGCAAAAGCGATCGACCTCCGCCTTGCAAGGGCCCTCGCGCACGGTGTGGAACGCAATCGTCGCCGCCGAGACAGGCAAGGCTGAAAGGATGAGGAAAGTCGTCGCGATCACCGTCGTCTTAACCATGCTCGGCTCCAAGCGAGGCAAAAGACACATAGCAGCAGCGGCGAGAAATGCTACAGTCGGCGGCCGCTGTGGAGGGCGAAGTCTCATTTCTCGGCTTCTCATTCCTCGGCTCGACCCGGCCGCGGGCGCGGCGGGTCGCTGATTGAGCATGCCGCGGAACGATCCGGCCCTCTTTAATTCTTGATCGGCGACCATACCTCATGGCCGCATGGAGATTTGGTGAAGCTTTGGCAATATGGGAATGTGCCCGCCATCGCAAAATCACAAAAACCGGAAGGAAGGGGAGATGTCCCCGTCGCGGGCGCCATCCGCAGCGCCAGCGCCTGCACCTCAGCATTCAGTCCTGACTCTTCTCGCGATCGGGGTCGTGCAGCTTTACCGCCACAGCCTCTCGGCGCTGCTGGGCGGCCAATGCCGATATCTTCCGACCTGCTCGGAATATGCGCTCGACGCCTTTCGCCTGCACGGCTTTTGGGCCGGATCGTTCATGGCGTTCGCGCGGTTGTGCCGCTGCGGGCCATACGGTGGTCACGGCTATGACCCCGTGCCACGCACGATCCCGGACACGGCGCGCTGGTGGCTTCCGTGGCGCTACGGTGTGTGGCGCGGCCCGCGCGAGGGGGGTGGAAGCGACGTCGCCCCTCCGCCGAAGTCATGAATGAAAAATCCCGTCAATAAGCAAAAATGGCGCGACCGACCGAAACTCCCGAACTGCGCAGCGCCCATGTGATCGTGGTCGGCAACGAGAAGGGCGGGACGGGCAAGTCCACGCTCTCCATCCACATCATCATCGCGCTCCTCAAGGCCGGCCACCGTGTCGCCTCGATCGATCTCGACACCCGCCAGCGGACGCTCACGCGGTTCCTCGAAAACCGCCAAAGCTGGGGCGCGAATGCGGGGCGCGCGATCGAGCTGCCCTTCCACCACGCGCTCGAGCGCGGCGGCAAGGATAGTGCTGGCGAGAACGAGATCGTCGAGTTTACCTCCTTCGCGGAGGCGATTTCGCGCGTCGAGCACGCTTACGAGTTCGCGGTGATCGATACGCCCGCAAGCGACAGCTATCTCATGCGGCTTGCCCACTCGCTCGCCGACACGCTGGTGACGCCGATGAATGATTCCTTCATCGATGTCGATGTGCTCGCGCGCGTGCACAACGACAGGCGCGAGCGTGGCGCGACGGCGCAATATGCAGCCCTCGTCGTCGAGGCACGTCGCCAACGCCGCCTCGCCGATGCCGGCCTCATCGACTGGTTGGTGGTGCGCAACCGCATGGCCTCGCTGCAGTCGCACAACCAGCGCCAGGTCGCCGGAAGCCTCGGCCGCCTTTCGCCGGAGCTGCAGTTTCGCATGGCGGAAGGCTTCGGCGATCGCGTCATCTTCCGCGAGCTGTTCCCGGTCGGCCTCACCGTTCTCGATTCGATCGAGGAGGTCACCGACAAAGGCGCGCTCTCAGCCTCGCAGGTCGCGGCGCGCGGCGAGGTCGAGGCGCTCATTCGCAATTTGCGCCTGCCGACGCGCACCGCGGAGCTCCCTCATATGGAGGCGCGCCACCTCTGGTTCGAGGAGACGCAGGCCTTCTACAAGGAGCTGATCGCCAAGAGGCCGGGGGAGCCTGTTTGAGGGGACCATCGGCACCTATTGTGGTCCTGCGGCTTTCCACCTCATAATGGAAAAAAGCGGTTCGCCCGCGAAAACAACATCTATCGGGAGCACGCCTATGAGATTAGCCGCCATCGCGCTTGTCGCGTTCGCCTCGACCCTTTGCGCGCGAAGCGCCGAGGCCCAATTCTCGAGCGATGTTGTGAAGCTCGGCGTGCTCACCGACCTGTCGAGCCTTTATTCCGACGCGACCGGAAAAGGCTCAGTGATCGCGGCGCAAATGGCGGTCGAGGATTTCGGCGGCAAGGTGAGGGGAAAGCCGATCGAGGTCATCAGCGCCGATCACCAGAACAAGCCCGATGTCGGCTCATCCATCGCGCGCGATTGGTACGACAATCAGCATGTCGATGCGATCGTCGATGTGCCGACCTCCTCGATCGCGCTCGCGGTGCAGAAGATCACGCACGACAAGAACAAGGTCTTCCTCATGTCGGGGCCGGGATCCTCGGACCTCACCGGCGTTGCCTGCTCGCCGAACGGCATCATGTGGACCTACGACACCTATGCGCTGAGCCAGGTGACGGCAAAAGCGCTGATCGCCCGCAAGGACGATAGCTGGTTCTTCATCACCGCCGATTACGCTTTCGGCCATGCGCTCGAGCGCGATGCGGCCAACACCGTGAAGGCGAACGGCGGCACGGTCATGGGCTCGGTGAACGCGCCGTTCAACAGCCAGGATTTCTCCTCCTTCCTCCTTCAGGCGCAAGGCTCGAAGGCTAAGGTCGTCGGCCTCGCGAATGCGGGAGGCGATACGCAGACCGCCATCAAGCAGGCAGCCGAGTTCGGCCTTTCGGAAGGCGGGCAGAAGATCGCGGCGCTTCTTCTCGAGATCACCGACACCCACAGCCTCGGCCTCAAGACGGCGCAGGGCCTCCTCGCCGCCGACGCCTTTTATTGGGATCGCGACGACGAGAGCCGGGCCTTCTCGACGCGCTTCTTCGCGCGGGCGGGCAATATGCCGTCGATGATCCAGGCCGGCATCTACTCGGCTGTGACGCATTACCTCAAGGCGATCGACGCGACCGGAACGGACGACGCGAAAACCGTGATCGCGAAGATGAAGGCGACCCCGATCAACGATTTCTTCGCCAAGAACGGCTATATCCGCGAGGATGGAAGAATGGTGCACGACATGTATCTCGTGCAGGCGAAGAAGCCCTCCGAATCCAAGGGCGAATGGGACCTCTACAACATCCTCGCCACCATCCCCGGCGATCAGGCGTTCCGCCCGATGTCCGAGGGCGGCTGCCCCTACATCAAAGGCTAGCGCGCCCGGTCTGCATCGTTCCGATCCGCGTCGGGGAGGCGGACCGGCGAAAATCCATTCACTCTAAAGTTGGGACGCAAGTCTCGAGCCGTTCTTGAGCTCATGCCCAGGCTTGCCTTCGCGCGCTCATCCCGTTAGAGGCGCTGGCTTCGCCGGCGGATGCCGCACCACCGCTTACCTGCAGGGTGTGCAGGAGTGAGCCAGGAGACAGCGATGATCACCCTTACATTTCCGGATGGCGCCAAGCGCCAGTTTGAACGAGGCATCAGCGGCGCCGAGATCGCCAAAGGCATTTCGCCTTCGCTCTTGAAGCGCACGGTCGCCATGGCGCTCGACGGCAAACTCGCCGATCTTTCCGACAAGATTACGCACGACGCCAAGATCGAGTTCGTGGCGCGCGATGATCTGCGCGCGCTGGAGCTCATCCGGCACGATGCGGCCCATGTGCTCGCCGAAGCCGTGCAGGAGCTTTACCCGGGCACGCAAGTGACCATCGGGCCGGTGATCGAGAACGGCTTCTATTACGATTTTGCGCGCAACCAGCCCTTCACGCCGGAGGATTTCCCGGCGATCGAGAAGAAGATGCGCGAGATCGTCGCGCGCGACAAACCCTTCACCAAGCGTGAAGTCTCGCGCGAGGAAGCGAAGGCCTTCTTCCGCGACAAGGGCGAGAACTTCAAGGTCGAGCTCGTCGACGCCATCCCGACGGGTGAGCCGATCAAGCTCTACGATCAAGGCGGCTGGATCGACCTTTGCCGTGGCCCCCACATGACCTCGACCGGAAAGGTCGGGGATGCCTTCAGGCTGATGAAGGTCGCCGGCGCCTATTGGCGGGGCGATCCGAAGAACCCGATGCTGACGCGGATCTACGGCACCGCCTTCGCCAAGCGCGAGGATCTCGAAGCCTATCTCAAGCAGATGGAAGAGGCCGAGAAGCGCGACCACAGAAGGCTCGGCCGCGAGATGGATCTCTTCCATTTCCAGGAGGAGGGGCCCGGCGTCGTCTTCTGGCACGCGAAAGGCTGGACATTGTTCCAGCAGTTGATCGCCTATATGCGCCGGCGCCTCGCGCGCGACTATCAGGAGGTCAACGCTCCCCAGATCCTCGACAAATCCCTATGGGAGACTTCCGGCCATTGGGATTGGTATCGCGAGCACATGTTCGTCACCAAGACCGAGGATGATCGCGTCTTCGCCATCAAGCCGATGAACTGTCCCGGGCACATCCAGATCTTCAAGCATGGCTTGAAGTCCTATCGCGACCTGCCGCTGCGTCTCGCCGAGTTCGGCGCGGTGTCGCGTTACGAGCCTTCGGGCGCGCTGCACGGGCTTTTGCGCGTGCGGGCCTTCACGCAAGACGACGCTCACGTCTTCTGCACCGAGGCGCAGCTCGCCGCCGAATGCCTGAAGATCAACGAATTGATCGTGTCGGTCTACAAGGATTTCGGCTTCGAGGAATGCGTCGTGAAGCTCTCGACAAGGCCCGTAAAGCGCGTCGGCACCGATGCCATGTGGGACCATGCGGAAGAGGTGATGCGTCGCGTGCTCGACGAGATCGAGGCCAATTCAGGCGGGCGCATCAAGACGAGCATCAACCCGGGGGAGGGCGCCTTCTACGGGCCGAAATTCGAGTATGTGCTGCGCGACGCCATCGGGCGTGACTGGCAATGCGGCACCACACAGGTCGACTTCGCTTTGCCGGAGCGTTTCGGCATGTTCTACATCGATCACGACGGGCAGAAGAAAACCCCCGTCATGGTGCATCGGGCCATCTGCGGCTCGATGGAACGCTTCTCGGGCATTCTGATCGAGCATCATGCGGGCCACTTCCCGCTCTGGCTCGCTCCGGTCCAGATCATGGTCGCGACCATCACCTCGGAGGCGGATGATTACGCCAATGAGGTGCTCGAGGCGGCGCGCGCCAGGGGGCTTCGCGCGGATATCGACCTGCGCAACGAGAAGATCACCTATAAGGTGCGCGAGCATTCGCTCGTGAAACTGCCGGTGCTTCTTGTGGTCGGCAAGAAGGAGGCGGCCGAGCGCGCCGTCTCGATCCGCCGCCTCGGCTCGAGCGAGACGCGAAGCATGCCGCTCGACGCGGCGCTCGCCGCCTTGGTCGACGAAGCGCGCCCGCCGGATTTGCGCAACGGTGAGGCCTTGGAGGCCGCGGCCTAGAAAGAACAAGGCGAATGGTCGAGACCATGGCTCTTCCGCTTGTGATCGTCGTCGCCATTGCCGAGAACGGCGTCATCGGCAAGGACAATGGCCTTTCCTGGCGCATGCCGAGCGATTTGAAGCGCTTCCGCCGCATCACCATGGGGAAGCCCTTGATCATGGGGCGCAAGACCTTCCAATCGATCGGGCGGCCCTTACCGGGGCGCGAGATCGTGGTGGTGACGCGCGATGAGGCGTTCGAGGTCGCGGGCGTTCACATCGTGCATTCGCCGCCGGAGGCCGTGATGAAGGCGCAAGAGCTCGCGGCCAAGATGGGCTCAGATGAGATCATCATCGCCGGCGGGGCCGCGATCTATGCGGCACTGCTGGCGTGCGCGTCGCGCATCGATCTCACGCGTGTTCACGCGCGGATCGAGGGCGACGCAATATTCCCTTCGCTTGACCGCAAGGAATGGCGCGAGACCGGGCGCGAGGAGCATGACGCCCAACCTGGCGACGATCATGACTTTACGCTGATCACGCTCTCGCGGGCCCGAAGAAGCCCTTAATAAGCCAAGGTTAAGCGGAATGGGCTTGGTGTCATGGCCTTGGCGTCATGGCCTTGGCGTCGCAGGTGACGAGCCGAGCTTGACACGCAAGGTGGCGCGGGTGAAGCCATCGCGGATGAGCGCCGTTCGCGCGGCTGTGGTAAGGATTGAATATGCCTTGGAGCAATCAGAGTGGGGGAGGCGGGCCGTGGCGCCCCCAGGGGCAAGGGCCCTGGGGGCAAGGCCCGTCCGGCGGCAATGGCGGGCGTCAACCTCCCGATTTCGAGGACATGCTGCGTCGCTTGCAGGCAAGGTTCGGGGGCTGGTTCGGCGGCGGAGAAGGCTTCAGCGGCAAGGCGATCCTCTTCTTCGTTCTGCTCGGCGTGCTCGCTTGGCTCGCCACCGGGCTCTACACCGTTCAGCCGAAGGAAGTGGGCCTCAACCTCGTCTTCGGGCGTTATGTCGGCACGGTTGGACCCGGCCTCAACGTGAATTGGCCTTATCCGATCGGCCAGGTGATCAAGGTACCGGTCCTGAGCATCAATACCATGGAGATCGGCGTCGCGGGGACATCGACCGTGGCGCGCGCGCGGCCGAATGACGAGGGGCTGATGCTCACCGGCGATGACAACATCGTCGACATCGACTTCAACGTGCAATGGCAGGTCGACCCGGCGCGCCCGCAGGAGTACGCCTTCAATATCGAGGACCCGCCGGGCACCATCCGGGCGGTTGGTGAAAGCGTCATGCGTCAAGTGGTCGGCAAGCGGAACATCCAGGCCATTTTGACCACCGATCGGGAGCCGATCCAGCAAGAGGTGAAGAACTCGATGCAGGAGATCCTGGACAGCTACAAGGCGGGCGTCCAGATTCAGGTCGTCAACCTGCTCAAGGATCTGCCGCCGCCAGAGGTCATGGCCGCCTTCCAGGACGTGCAGGCCGCGAGCATCGACCAAAAGACGGTGCAGAACCAGGCGGCGACCTATGCGAGCAAGGTCGTGCCGGAGGCGAAAGGCCAGGCAAGCCAGATCACGCAAGCCGCCGAAGCTTATCGGGCGAAAACCGTCGCCGAGGCCAGGGGCGCGGCCTCACGTTTCGACCAGGTCTATGCGGAATTCAAGAACGCGCCCGATGTGACGCGCGAGCGCATGTATCTCGAGACGATGGAGCGCGTCTTCGGCGGCATGGACAAGGTTATCCTCGACCAGGGAACGGGGCAGGGCGGGGCGTCCGTTTTGCCCTATCTGCCACTTGGTGATTTGCAGCACCGCTCGGGCCAGGGAGCGCCGAAATGAGCGGCTCGTCGCGCATCGGCGCGCTGGTCGCGCTCGTCATCGTTTTGGTCCTTGCCGCGAACACCTTGTTCACGGTGCAGCAAACCCAGTATGCGCTCGTCTTGCGCTTCGGCGAAGTCGTCAGGGCACTTTCGGAGCCCGGCCTGTATTTCAAGATCCCGCTCGTCGACACGGTGATCTCTCTCGACAAGCGCATTCTCGATCTCGACGTCGCGCCGCAAACGGTCGTCGAATCCGAGCAAAAGCAGCTCGTGGTGGATTCCTTCGCGCGCTATCGCATCCGCGACCCTCTAGCCTTTTACCGTGCGGTCAGCACCATGGCGGGCGCGAACCAGCAGCTTCAGGCCCTGGTGAATGCCGCGGTCCGCGGCGTTATCGCCGACTCGCGCTTGGAGGATGTCGTCAAGAACCAGCGAGGCCAGCTTCAAGGCCGCATCCTCGCCCAGGTGAACCAGCAAGTGTCAGGGCGCGGCATCGACGTCATCGACCTTAGGCTGCGCCAGGTCATGTTGCCGCCCAAGAACACCGAAGCCGTGTTCGGCCGAATGATCAGCGATCGCCAGCGCGACGCCCAGGATATTCGTTCGCTCGGCACGCAGCTCAGCCTCGGCATCCGCGCCGATGCCGACCTTGCGGTGGCGCGCATTCTCGGCGAGGCAAACCAGAAATCGGAGGAGACAAGAGGCGCGGCGGATGCGGAAAAGAACAAAATCTTTGCCGATGCCTTCGGTCGTGATGCGGGATTTTTCGCCTTTTACCGGTCGATGCAGGCCTATGAGAACGGTTTCAAGCCCGATACGACCCGCATGGTGATGTCTCCCGGCTCGAGCTTCTTCCGCTATTTCAATGATCCTTCCGGGCGTGGACTTGCGCCGCAGCCCTCTGTTTCTCTTGCTGCGCCCGCGCCGCCCGCGAATAATTGATGCATCGCCGGAACGGGGCAACCGGCGAAATGAGAGATTTTCTTGCCGCGCTCGGTCTCGTTTTCGCGATCGAGGGCTTGTTGTTCGCCGCCTTTCCGCGCGGAGTCGCCAAGGCCATGCGAGAGGTCGCCGAGCATGGGGACAGGCGGCTACGCAGCGCCGGTATCATCGCGGCCATTTGCGGTGTCGCTCTCGTATGGCTCGCCCGGCGCGCCGGCTTTTGGTAAGGGACGCCATTGGCAGGGGGCCTTGTGGCGCTTATTTGAATTCAAGGCGTTTCGCCATTGAGGAATGAAGAGATGATGGACCTTGATCTCCCGCGTCGAAAACGCTCGAGCGCCGCCGTATTGACCCCTGTGGGGCTTTCGCTGGCATTGGCGCTCGTGATGGGCGCGCCGGCGCCGGTCAGCGCGGCGCGCGGTCCTGGCGAAATTTCCGATGTCGCCGATCAGGTGGTCGACGCCGTGGTGAACATCTCGGCGACCACGACCGAACAGGTGCGCGGCCTGAAGGCGCCGGGCGATTCCCAAAACACCCCGTTCGATGATCTCTTCGACGATTTCTTCAACCGCAAGCGGCAAGGGCAGGGCGATGTGCCGCCACAGCCGCCGCGCATGCGCAAATCGAATTCCTTGGGCTCGGGCTTCGTCATCGATCCCTCGGGCGTGGTCGTCACCAATAATCACGTCGTCGGCGAAGCGAGCGACATCGAGGTGATCTTCACCGACGGCTCGAAGCTCAAGGCCGAGGTGGTCGGCAAGGACGCGAAGATCGATCTCGCCGTGTTGCGCGTGAAGCCCGACAAGCCTTTGAAGGCGGTGAAGTTCGGCGATTCCGAGAAGATGCGGATCGGCCAATGGGTGATGGCCGTCGGCAATCCGTTCGGGCTTGGCGGCTCGGTCACCGCCGGCATCATCTCGGCGCGCCACCGCAACATCGATTCGGGAAGCTATGACGACTACCTGCAAACGGATGCTGCCATCAACCGCGGCAATTCGGGCGGGCCGCTGTTCAACCTCGATGGCGAAGTGATCGGCATCAACACGGCCATCCTCTCGCCGACCGGCGGTTCGATCGGCATCGGCTTTGCGATCCCTTCCAATCTGGCGCGGCCGGTCCTCGATCAGCTCGCGCAATTCGGCGAGGTTCGCCGCGGCTGGCTCGGCGTGCAGATCCAGAATGTCGATGAATCGATCGCCGAGACGCTCGGCCTCGGCAAGGCGCGCGGCGCGCTCGTCGCCGGCGTCGATGATCGTGGGCCCGCGAAGCCGGCCGGCATCAAGAAGGGCGATGTGATCGTCAAGTTCAACGGTGATGAGGTGAAGGAATCGCGCGACCTGCCGCGCATGGTCGCCGCCACGCCCGTCGGCAAATTGGTCGAGGTCGTCGTGATCCGGGACGGCAAGGAGACCCCGGTCAACGTCACCCTCGGCAGGCTGCAGGACGACAAGGTCGCGGCGCTCACGCCCCCGCAAAACGACACCACGGCGCTGAAGAAGGCGCTCGGCCTCGATCTTTCGCCGCTCACGGATGATTTGCGCCGCCGCTACAGCATCAAGGACGGCGTCAAGGGCGCGGTGATCACCGGGGTTGATCCGAACTCGACTGCCGCGGACAAGCGCTTGCAGCCGGGCGACGTCATCGTCGAGATCGGCCAACAGCCCGTCTCTTCGCCTTCGGATGTCGCAAAGCTGCTAGACAATCTGAAGAAGGATGGGAAGAAATCCGCGCTTCTCTATGTCGCGAATGCGCAAGGCGACATGCGCTACGTGGCGCTGGCGATGGAGTAGGCGGTTCGGTCC
>DASZIL010000168.1:0-14591 GCA_035949255.1 Beijerinckiaceae bacterium
GCTGCAACGGATCCTCGTCCGCGGAATCCGCCGCGGCGAGCTCCTCCTCGATCTCGCGTTCGACGAAACGCGAGCCATCCAAAACGTGCCGGACCGCGCTCAGCAATTCGGCGGCCGGAGCGCTTTTGCTCACGTAGCCGCGCGCGCCCATGTTGAGCGCCCGCGCGGCGTAGATCGGCTCCGTGTGCATGCTGAAGACCAGAATCGATGCCCGGTCATTCTCGAGAAGAAACCGCCTGATGAGCTCCAACCCGCTGATGCCCTCGAGGTTGAGGTCCAGAATAACCAGGTCGGGACGCTCTTGCCGGAAGAGAGGCAAAGCCTCGCGTCCCGAGGACGCCTCGAGCATCACGGCGTCGATGGCGCTGGAGACCAGGCGCCGAACGCCTTCGCGAACGACCACATGGTCGTCAACGAGCAGGATCTTCATAGGGACAGTGCCGGCGACAATATCACCGACTCCGTTTCTGCGCTCGCCGTTCTCTCGGGGAGCCGGGCCGAGACGACGACGCCGCCGTGTTCGCCAACGCCAATCGCGAGCGTTCCGCCAAGCGCCTTGATACGCTCCTCCATGCCCGCGAGCCCATATCCGGGCTTTTGTCTCGAGGGCTGGAATCCCGCCCCGTCGTCGCGAATGGTAACCAGCACATCATGGACGTCGCGCTCCACGCTGATCTCGATGCGCCGAGGCCGGCCGTGTCGTACCGCGTTGCTCAGGCTCTCCTGGATGATCCGATAGATCGCTTCATCGAGCGGCCGGTGGATGGCTCGCTTCGGCAACTGAATATCGAAGGTGATTTCCGACCGCCGCGTTTTCCAGAACGTCATTAGATTCTCGACGGCCTGGTCCAGACCGACATCAAAGAGAACGCCGGCGCGCAATCGCCCGAGCATTGCCTTGATGTGCTTCTGCATATGTTCGGTCGCTTCCCGTATCGCCTCCGAGCGAGCCATGATCTCCTCGCGTCTTCCGTTTTCGGCGAAACGCTTGATCATCGTGGCGTCGACGCCGACCGCGAACAGGAACGGCCCGACCTCATCGTGGAGGTCCCGCGCGAGGTCCGCCCGCTCTTCGTCCTGAACCGCGGCCAATTGCTCCTGGAGCTTCAGGTTTCTAGCCTCCATGTCGGAGAGGCGATCCAGCATTCGATTGAAGCCCCCGCACAGGCGGGACAACTCCAGTGGCCCGTTCTCGGCGACGTGCTGAGTGTAGTCTCCGCTTCCGACCCTTGTGAAGGCGGCTGAGAGGCGTTGCAATGGTCGAAGCGCGTAGCCGATCGCCACGAACGTCAGGGACAATGCGAGGCCGCAGAAAATTCCGAGGATCGCAAGGATAAGGCGGACATCTTCCCAAGCTTCGCCGATCTCATTGCGCGGGTCGGTCGCGAGCTCGACGCTGCCTTTGCCCTGCAGAGAAGGGGGCATGGATAGCTGAACAATATTCGGCTCCCCGGCCAACAGGCGATAGAGCCAATCGGGCACCGGTTCCGGGGGCGGCGCAAGCTTGGAGGAGGCGATGGTTCGGCCCGCTCCGTCGATCCAGGAAACCTGTAAGTGGCGGTCGCCATCGAAATCGGCCACGAGCTGGCGCAGTTCACGGTCCGGATCGGGATTGAGGCCGGCATCGGCGATGGCGTTGCGCGCCATGCGTTGGCCGACCGCCATCGCGGCATGCATCTCGGCGCGCACCTTGCTTCGCGCGTAGCCATAGGTGAGCAAGCCGCCAAGCAGAAGGCTGACCAGCAAGACGAGCGTGGTCAGCAAGATGAGTTGAAGTCGCACGGACAACGCTGAACACCCCTTTGCGACACCGCCGAAGGTTCGAACATAGGCTGAACCGCTGGCCAGGCAAAGCGTCCACGCCGCGCGCGACGAAGTTTAAGCCTTCGCCGGCATGCGCGGCTGCATTTCGGGAATTTTTCCCATGTCCATGAGCCCGGCTCACAGCCTAAACCACGGGCGGGGGCGAATGACGCCGTCTCCTCGCGGTCATGGTAGCGCCTTCGCTACCGAGGAGCGGACCCAAGTGTCGTTCGAAGGCGGTTGAGGGCTTTGGTTGTCGGATCGGCTCCCTTGGCAAGGAGGGAACAGATCGCGTTGGAGAATGTCGATGAAGCGGCTTTTGGCCGGCGTCGCGCTGTCGGCGCTCCTTCCTTGCACCAGCTATGCGCAAGAGACGACAGGGCAGACGGGCGGCGCCGTTGCCCTCCCGGAGATCGAGGTCGTGGCGACGGCGCCCACGGGCTCGGGTACCGTCGGCGCCGACAAGGTGCCGGCAGCGGTGCGCTCGGTCTCGGCCGCCGAGATCGCCCAAACGAATGGCGCGACAGTTGCCAACGCGCTCGATCAACAGCTGTCGAGCGTGTCGGTGAACAGCGTCACCGGCAACGAATATCAGCCCGACGTCAATTATCGGGGCTTTGATGCCTCGCCGGTGAGCGGCACGCCCGAAGGCCTCGCGGTCTATCAGAACGGAGTTCGCATCAACGAAGCCTTTGGCGACATTGTGAACTGGGAGCTCATCCCGACGAACGCTATCGATCAGACGCAGCTCATCTCGAACAATCCGGCCTTCGGCCTCAACGCGCTCGGTGGCGCCATCCTGCTCACCATGAAAAACGGCTTCACCTATCAGGGGGGTGAAGCGAATTTGCAGATCGGCAGCTATGGGAGCAGGCTTGCATCCTTCCAATACGGAAAACAGTTCGGAAATTTCTCCCTCTACGTCGCGGGCCAGGGCATCAACGATGCGGGATGGCGAGATTATTCGCGCTCGCAGATTCGGCGGTTCTACGCCGACCTCGGCTACAGGGCGGAGGCCGCCGAGTTTCATCTGAACCTCAGCCAGGGCTCCTCGCATCTCGGCAATCTCGGCCCGACGCCCGCCGAGCTCCTCGCGATCCGCGACGCGGCCGTCTACACCGGCCCGCAGAACACGCATAATGACGCCTGGATGGCGAATCTGAGCGGCAAGGTCGATGTGACGGATACGCTGAAGATCGAGGGCAACGCCTATGTGCGCTCCTTCCGCCAACGGCACAACGACGGCAACCCCTCACAAGCCCAAGCTTGCGATCCGGCCGTCAATCCAGGCCTCCTGTGCTTCGGCGACCCCGAGACGCTGCTCACCGACGCCAACGGCAATCTCGTCCCCGACACGTTGAACGGCGGCGTCTCGGGAGAGATCGACCGCACGCACACATCTTCGCTGGGCGAAGGCGCTTCCTTGCAGGCGACGAGCACGCAAAAGATCGCCGGCTCCGACAACCGCTTCATTATCGGCGCGAGCGTCGATCACGCCGTCACGAGCTTTCTCGCGAGCGGGGAGCTCGGCGTCATCCAACCGGACCTCACGATCGCGGGCCTTGGCCCCATCGTCGATGTGCCGGCGGGCGATGATGCCCCTGTCAGCCTTCGCGATACCAATGCCTATTACGGGCTTTATGCGCTCGATGCCTTCGATGTGACCGATCGGCTGACCGTGACGGCGGGCGCGCGCTACAATCTTGCGAATATCACGCTCCACGATCGGCTCGGCACGGCGCTCAACGGGGACAACACCTATACTCACTTCAATCCGCTTCTCGGCGCGACCTACAAGCTCACGCCCGACGTCACGATCTATGGCGGATTTTCAGAAGCGAACCGCGCCCCGACGCCGCTCGAGCTCGGCTGCGCCGATCCGGCGCACCCTTGCCTCATCGACAATTTCGTCGTCTCGGACCCCCATTTGCGGCAAGTGGTTTCGCGCAGCTTCGAGGCGGGGTTGCGGGGCAAGTTCACTATCCCGCAATTGCCCGGTCGTTTCGATTGGAGCGCCGGTGTCTTCCGCGCCACCAACAATAACGACATCTTGAATGTGCCGAGCGACATCACCGGCCTCGGCTTTTTCGAGAATATCGGTCGCACGCGCCGGCAAGGCGTGGAGCTCGCCCTGAAATACACCGATGAGCGCTGGTCGGGCTTTGCGCGCTACAGCTTTCTCGACGCGACCTTCCTCAGCGACGTGAAGCTCGCCTCGCCGTTCAATCCATTCGCCGATGCCAATGGCGACATCTTCGTGCATCCGGGGGATCGCATCCCCTCGCTGCCGCGCCACAAGCTCAATCTCGGCGTCGATTACCGCATCACCGACAAGCTCACTCTCGGCGGCGATGTGGTGATGGCGAGCGCGCAGTTTCTCAGCGGTGATCAGGTGAATCTTCTCGGCAAGGTGCCGGGTTACGCCATCGCCAATCTTCGCGCTTCCTATCAGCTTTGGGAACATGCGCAGGTCTACGCGCTTGTCGGGAATGTCCTCGACACGCGCTACAAGACCTTCGGCATTCTCGGCAATCCCGCCGCGGTTCCCTTTCTCAACCTGACCAATCCGCGCTTCTTCAGCCTCGGCCCTCCGCTCAGCGTGCAAATGGGCGTGAAGGCGACGTTTTGAGCCCTGCCTTCACGCCTCGGCGTTCGGGCTTCGGCCTCCACGGCGTCGTGCTCCGCTATTCCCATTCGAGCTCTTGATAGGCGGCGGTCGCGTTCCTCGCATTGTATTCCTCGAAGAGCTTCCATTGGTCCTTCTCCGAGCTCGCGATGGTCTTCACCGCCTCCGCGAGCGGTGTCCCCTTGGCGATCTCGGCCCGCGCGTCTTGCGCCAGCCGCTCGAGGTAGCGCCGCTCGCCTCCCAAGGCTTGCGGCCACGCGACGGCGACAGGTCCATGGCCGGGAACGGCACGTTTCGCCGGGATCGAGCCGAGCTCATCCATCAGGCCGAGCCATCCCTTGAGCCGCCCATCGAGCACCGGCAGATGCTCGACGAAGAGAAGATCGCCGGCAAAAAGCGTCGCCGTCTCCTGGTCGAAGACGGTGAGGTCCGTATCCGTATGCGCGGCGGGCCAGGCCCGCAAGACGAGGCGCCGCGAGCCCAGATCCAGCACCATCTCCTTCTCGACGAGAAGCATCGGGGGAACCGATTGCACCTCATCGATGAGCTCATCCCCCATCGAGCGGCGGAAGGCCGACCGATAATAATCCATGCGGGCCGCCATCGCGGCCGGCAAAGCAGCATGGCCGACGAACTGCGTTCCCTTCTCGAGAAAGGCCGCGTTGCCGAACACGTGATCGGGATGATCATGCGTGTCGATGACGTAGCGAATGGGTTTGTCCGTGACCGCCCGGACGGCGGCCCGTAACCTTCGCCCCTCGGCGACGCTGCCGCCCGTGTCGATCACCGCGACCGCGGCCCCTCCGACGATGAACCCCACATTGGCGATGGCGCCCGCGTTTTCGCGCGTCATCAAGGACACGATTGCGTGATGAACATAGATGCCGGGCGCGATCTCCTCCATCGGCAGGGGCGCATCCGCGCCTTGCCCCATCGCCACCGACGCGAGCTTGAATGCCAACCCCGCTGCGACCAATCCCCCTAGGATTTTGCGCATGAATGCCCTTTATGACGGGGTTCGCGGCCTTGGCGCCCGGCGCGTCGGATGCTCGACGAAACTCGCCGGCCCTTCCACCCAAGCGCAAAGCCGCATCGGCGCAAACCAAAGTTCGAGCAACAAAGTGGTTGCACCGTTCTTGGAACCGGCATAGCCTGACCTCGTCTCCGGCTTCAAGGACGATTGTCTTAGGGAGAGCGATCGTTCTCGAAGACTGGCGAGGCTGACAGCCTTGCCCCGTTATGCCTCGCTGAGGTCGTGACACGCTGCCGGAGAAAATCAATCCCAAACGGTGGCCGTCGCGGACGGCGGCATAGCTATGTGTCCGTCGCGACTGGAGGAAACTCGAGCCTCGGAAACGGGAGGAGACACATGCGAAAATTTTGGCTTGCAAGCCTGCTCGGAGCTTGCGCGTTCGTCGCGATACCAACGACGCTCGCGACGACTGCGAAGGCGGACGACGATCTTACGAAACTCGCCCAGAATCCCAAGGACTGGGTGATGCCGACTGGCGATTACGCCAACCATCGCTATTCAACGTTGAAGCAGATCAACAAGGAGAATGTCGGCAAGCTCCAGGTCGCTTGGACGTTTTCGACAGGCGTGTTGCGCGGGCATGAAGGGGCGCCCCTTGTGATCGGCGATGTCATGTATCTGCATGCGCCGTTCCCGAACACGGTCTACGCGCTCGACCTCAACAATGACGGCAAGATCCTCTGGTCATACGAGCCCAAGCAGGATCCGAATGTCATCCCCATCATGTGCTGCGACACGGTCAATCGCGGCCTTGCGTATGCGGACGGCAAGATCTTCCTGCATCAGGCCGACACCACTCTTGTCGCTCTCGACGCGAAGTCTGGCAAGGTGGTCTGGTCAGTGATGGACGGCGAGGCCGGCAAGGGGCAGTCCGGCACGGATGCGCCCTTCGTCTTCAAGGACAAGGTATTCGTCGGCGTGTCCGGCGGCGAGTTCGGCGTGCGCGGCTGGGTCAGCGCCTATAACCTCAAGGACGGCAAGCTCGCTTGGCGTGCTTATTCGGAGGGGCCTGATTCCGACATCAAGGTCGATCCGCAAAAGACGACGGAGCTCGGGAAGCCGGTCGGCGCCGATTCGAGCCTCAAGACCTGGGAAGGGGATCAGTGGAAGATCGGCGGCGGCGACACCTGGGGTTGGTTCTCCTTCGATCCGCAGCTGAACCTCATGTATTACGGGTCGGGCAACCCCTCGACCTGGAATCCGAAGCAGAGGCCCGGCGACAACAAATGGTCGATGACCATCTGGGCTCGCGATGTCGATACCGGCATGGCGAAATGGGTCTATCAAATGACCCCTCATGACGAATGGGATTATGACGGCGTCAACGAAATGATCCTCGCCGACGAGAATATCGGCGGTCAGACGCGCAAGACCCTCGTCCACTTCGATCGCAATGGCTTTGCCTACACGCTTGATCGCGCAAACGGCGAGTTGCTGGTGGCCGAGAAATACGACCCGGCCGTAAACTGGGCGACCAAGGTCGACATGGACAAGAACTCCAAGACGTACGGAAGGCCGCTCGTCGTCTCGAAATATTCGACCGATCAAAATGGCGAGGACGTGAACACGAAGGGCGTGTGCCCGGCGGCACTTGGAACGAAGGATGAGCAGCCGGCCGCCTTTTCACCTGAGACAGGCTTGTTCTACGTGCCGACAAACCATGTCTGCATGGATTACGAGCCCTACAAAGTGAGCTACACGGCAGGTCAACCCTATGTGGGCGCTTCCCTATCCATGTTCCCGCCTCCAGGCGAAACCAACATGGGCAATTTCATCGCCTGGGACGCGAAGACCGGCAAGATCGCCTGGGCCGACAAGGAACAGTTCTCGGTCTGGTCGGGAGCGCTCGCGACGGCCGGCGGCGTCGTCTTCTATGGCACGCTGGAAGGCTATCTCAAGGCTGTTGACGCGCACACGGGCAAGGAACTCTACAAGTTCAAGACCCCGTCCGGCATCATCGGCAATGTGATGACCTATGAGCGTGGCAACAAGCAATATATCGCCATCCTCTCGGGCGTCGGTGGATGGGCCGGCATCGGCCTCGCGGCTGGTCTCCTTCAGCCGGAGAATGCCGGCGCTTGGCACACGGCGGTCGACCAAGGCAAGATGCCGACGGCGGACAAGGCGGTCGACACGGCTGGTCTCGGCGCGGTCGGCGGTTATGCAGCCCTACGTAACTACACGTCGCTCGGCGGCACGCTGACGGTGTTCGCGCTTCCGCAATAAGGAATCGCGTCTGGCTTTCGCTGAAGGACCGGCGCGCCGCTCATCGTGGCGCGTCGGTTTTTTCTTTCATTGTCCACCCTCAAACGGCGCCTTGCGTTTGCGGCGTCGTATCGCCCGCTCGATAAGGATTAGACCGTGCCTCACAGCGCATGCCCCCGTTCGTCCAGGCTCATCGCCTGCCTCGCCGCGTCCGTGCTGTCCCTCGCCTTTTTGTCGAGCGCCGCCACGGCCGACGGCTCCGGCGACCCGAAGTCCGTCTCCAAGGATGAGAATGGCAAATATGTCGACGCGCAGGGAAACCCGACCTTCCACGTCTCCGATGACGGAACCTGGGACTGGTACACCTATTCAGGCTATCGCCGTTATCATTCCGATTGCCACGTCTGCCACGGGCCGGACGGGGAGGGCTCAAGCTATGCGCCCGCTCTGAAGGATTCGCTGCAGAAGCTGAGCTATGGCGATTTCGCGAGCACCGTGGCGGCGGGGCGGGTCAATGTGACCACTTCGCAGAACAATGTGATGCCGGCTTTCGGCAATAACCCGAACGTCATGTGCTATCTCGACGATATCTATATCTATCTGCGTGCGCGCTCGGATGGGGCACTCGCGCGCGGCCGACCCGAGAAGAAGGAGGATAAGACGAAAGCTTATACGAAGGCCGAGGATAGCTGCATGGGTGCGAAATGATGCGGCGCCCATCGCTTTTCTGCCTGCGGCTTCTTGCGCTTTTTGCCGCGTCCTCGCTCGCACACGCGCAGACGCAGACGCAGGCCCCGCCGGCCGAGTCTTCGCTCGAGCTCGTTGACCCGAAGACGCTGCGCGTCTGCGCTGACCCGCGCAACATGCCGTTCTCGACTCAAGGTGGCGAAGGCTTCGAGAACAAGCTCGCCGAGCTTTTCGCGAGCAAGCTCGGCAAGGGCCTCGCCTATGAATGGTACCCGCAGGCGACAGGCTTCATCCGCATGACCCTCCTGGCACGCCGCTGCGATGTCGTGATGGGGTATCCGCTCGGCGATGATCTTGTCCAGCCGACGAACCCTTATTACCGCTCGGCCTATGCGCTGGTCTTCAAGCCGGGCACGGGGCTCGACGGCATCGAGGGCCTCGAGGATCCGCGCCTCAAGGACAAACGCGTCGGCGTGGTCGCCGGCACGCCGCCATCGACCAATATGGCGGCCGCCGGGCTTATGGCGCATGCGAAGCCTTACCCGCTCGTCATCGACACGCGCTACGATTCCTCGGCGGAGGCGATGATTCACGACCTCGATTCTGGCGAGATCGATGTCGGCGTGTTGTGGGGCCCGATCGCGGGCTATTACGCCAAGCAAGCGAAGTTACCGTTGTCGCTCGTTCTCCTCACCAAGGAGAAGAGCGGGCCGCCCATGGCTTATCGCATCGTCATGGGGGTGCGCCGCAGCGATCAGGATTGGAAGCGCGAGCTCAATTCGTTGATCAGCGCGAACCGGAAGGAGATCGAGCATCTCCTCTTGTCCTATGGCGTGCCCTTGCTCGACGAGAAGGACAATCAGATCAAGGAATGAAGCGCTTGCGGCCCCAATGGCGGGTGCTCCGCATTGCGTTGACGGCGCTGGTTTGCCTCGCGAGGGTCGGCGCACCCGCGGCCTTCGCCGATCCTCCGCCGGAGCCGGAGGGCTATCGTCTCTCCGATTACAAATCGCCCGTGCCGGCGACACTCAAGGGCGCGCGCGTGGAGACGACCGCGCGAGTGTTCGAGCTTTGGACGAAGGGCGGTGCGGCCTTCATCGACGTGTTGCCGCAAGCGCCTCGCCCTGCCGGCCTGCCGCCACACGTGATCTGGCGCGACAAGCCGCGCCACGACATACCGGGAAGTGTTTGGCTCCCGGATACCGGTTACGGCGAGCTCCACCCTTCGATGCAGGCCTATTTCGCCGACGGCCTTCGCCGCGCTTCGCGAGGCGATCCATCCAACCCCCTCGTCTTCTATTGCCTCGCCGATTGCTGGCAATCCTGGAACGCGGCGAAGCGCGCGGTCTCCCTCGGCTACACCGCCGTGATCTGGTACCCCGACGGAACGACGGGATGGGAAGAAGCCGGGCACCCGGTCGAGGGGCGCGCCGCTGAGCCCCGGAAGAGTGAAGAGTGAAGAGTGAATTACTACTCACTCCTCACTCCTCACTCTTCCCTCACTCCATTTTCCCCTCGATCATCCTCGCGATGGCGAACAGGCGTTGCTCGATGAGCACCGGCACATCGCAGGCAAAGCCGATCGAGCGGTTCCGATCCTCGAAGATGCGCGTGTCCCAATCGAGCTTGTCGCTGAGCTCCTTGAGCTTGTTGGGGTCGCTGTCCGCCTTGTCGCGCAATTCGAGAAAATCATGGTTCTCGGCGCGGATCTGATCGGCGGATGCCGCCTGGCGGTGTGCGACGCGCGCAAGGCCACCGATGACTTCCTCGCGCTGCTTGTTGAGCTCCTCGAAAACGCCGGCGAAGACGAGGAGGAGCCGCGAACGCTTCTCGGCGCCTGCCTTGTCACCGAAGCCGTTGATCAGCTTTTGCGCTTCCTCGAGCGAGGTGCGGCGTGCCGCGAGCCGCTCGACGAGGTCGGCGATCTCTTGATCCGCGCTCCACGGTTGCAGCCCCTCGAGCGAGGGGCCCGACCATACGGCGGCCGCCGAGATCGTCGGCACCTTGATCTGCTGGCAAGGCCAATCGGGATCGCGGCGGGTCGCGGCGGTGCCGGGCGACGTCGCGGTGCAAAACGCGAGCGCGGTCGCGAGCGCGACCGTCACGGCGGCTTTCGCGGTTGAGACTTCGGGGCGAGACTTTCTCATGGCTTATTCCGGCGAGATCGCGACGCCCCAGGGGAAGCTTCCGACCTGGACGCTCTTGATCACCTTGAGGCTTGCGACATCGATGATTGAAATATCGTTCGATACCCCATTCGTCGAGATCAGATATTTCTGATCCGGCGTGAAGGCGAGTTGCCAGACACGCTGGCCGACGAGAAGATATTTCTCGACCTGATGCGTCTGCGCATCGACGACCGCGACGCGATTGGCCGGGCCGAGCGCCACGAAGGCGAGCTTGCCGTCCTTGGTGAAACGGATGCCGACCGGCTGGATGGCCTCGGAACGAAGCCCCGGCACCGAGAAGGTGATCTTGCCCGTGACGACATGCTTGACGGGATCGATGACGCTCACCGTGCCGCCGACCTCGGCCGAGACCCAGACCTCGGAGCCGTCGCTCTTCCATTCCGCGTAACGCGGGCGCGCATCGACCAGAACATTGGCGACGACGTCGCGCTTATCCGTGTCGATGAAATGCGCCATGTTCGTTGTCTCGGAGGTGTTGACGACGATCTTTCCGTCGGGGCTCACTCCCATGCCTTCAGGCTCGACGCCCACCGGGATTTGGGCGAGCGCCTTGCGCTCCTTCACGTCTATGATGGTGACGAGCGCGTCATTCTCATTCGAAAGGTAGAGGAGCTCGCCCGTCTTGTTGAGCGCCAGGAGCTCGGGATCGGGGCCCGAGGGCAGATCGCCGACCACCTCTTGCGTCTTCGTGTCGACGATCTGCACGATGTCGTCGTCACCCGCGCAGATGTAGAGGAATTTGCCGTCCGGGCTGATGACGATGCCGCGTGGACGCTGGCCGACCTCGATGGTCTTCACCGTTTGCATCTTGTCGAGATCGACGACGCTCACGGTGTTGTCGCGCTCATTCGTGACATAAGCCGTATAGGCAAAGCCGGGAGAGGCGGTGCTTAGAGTCATCGCCAAAGCCAAGAAGGGAAAAGCCCGTCGGGGAAAACTCCCTCGGCCTCCTTGGTGAAAGCCTTGTTTCCCGATCAGTTGAGCTTGCATTTCGTCTCCGGGCGATCGTAACCGAGCGTGTCGAGCTCCGAGGTTTGATGCAGATAGCCTTCCTGGGGCGACACGGAAACGACGGTGCGTCCATCGCTCAGCAGGATGGGTTGGCGCAACTGCAAATTCCAATCGCGAAGCGTGAGCTTTTGGCCCTTGAAGGCCGCGACCTCGAAGCTGGGGCTCTTGATATAGGTGACGATCTTCGCAGGCTCGGCCGATTGCGTGCGGGTGGCGCCTTCCCCGATCATGCGCACGGCGGTCCAGGCCTGCATGTCGATCGCCTTCATGCGCCGTTGCGCGAGCTTGATGAAGCGGTTCTGCATCTGCACCGCGCCCCAGCTGTCATGGGCCGGATCCCAGCTTGTCGGCACGAGGCCGGCGGAGCCCGCGACCGGGCGCGCATCCCAGGTGCGGTAAGGGAGGTATCCGGCGAAGACATTGCTCTCGTCGGCGGCGACGAGCACGTCATAGGCAGGCGCGTTCTGGGTGAAGACCGGGATTTGCCGTTGGGTCTGGACGATGCCGGTGTCGGTGCGCCTTGCTCCGCCCGTGTCCTTGTAGACGCGCTCCTCGACGATCGTGTCGCCGAAGCGCTTGGCGGCCCGCTTCAGCGCGTCCGCGTAAAGCGCATCTTGCGGATGCGAGCCGGTGACGAGCAGCCAGCGCTGCCAGCGCTTCCATGAAAGATATTGCGCGAGCGCATCGGCCAGCATCGAACGCGTCGGCGCGGTGTGAATGACGTTCGCGCGGCAATTCTCCTCGCGTAGCGAATCATCGATTGACCCCGCATCGAAAAGCGTCGCGCCGGCGGGACGCGCCGCATCCGCCGCCGCGAGCACCATCGCGTGAGGCAGGTCGACGACGATGAGCATGATGCCCTTGTCGATGAGGGATTTGGCGCTGGCCGCCGCGTCATCCGTCGGCTTTACGCGCAAATCCTCGATCGAGAAATGCTGATTGGTGAAGCGCCCGGTGCCGTTGTTGTCCTCGATCCCGAGACGCGCGCCGGCGATCCCGTCGTCGTCGTTCGGCTCGTCGAGCAGCGAGATCGGCTGCTGCTTCGATTCGACAAGGTGCAGATAGCCGATGCGGACCTCGGCGGGGTCCGCCGCGCGAGCGGAAAGGGCGCCGCCGGATAAAGGCAAGAGGTAGAGAAGGATGAGCGCGAGCGGTCTCGCGCGCGGAAGGAAACGACAAGATGACGTCATCGAAACAGCGCTCGCATCCACCACATCAACGCCGCGCCGTCCCGCAACCCGTCAGCGACGCGTCCTCGATGCTCAAATCCATCTTGGCCTTTTTCATGACATCCGACCAAGACTAAAGGCAAACATGCTCGAGGCTCGCTTCTTGCCCACCGGTTCACGTCGCATGGCGGGCGCGCTCGAGATTGCGCGCCTTGTCGAGATTAGTTGCTGCCGGTCACATAGGTGAGTGTCTAAAAGGAGAAATTGTAAGCTGTCACCGAATTCTCCAAATTCTCAAATTCTCAGGGTTGTCATGGACGGGAGGTCGAAAGTTAGATTTGGCCTCGGCTTTGCCATCGTGCGTCGGCCTAGGAGCAGGAAACCTTCTCGAACTCGTGATGACTGCAGCGTTTTCAAGGCGCGCGGCGCGCACGTTCCAGATTGAACGCCCTATCGAGGTTGCGCACTTGGGCGAGCGCCGCGTCGTCTGGAAGAATAGCCGAAGTCAGATCCGCGGCGGTGAAATCGGCGTTCGTCAATATTGCACCGGTCAAGTCTGCACCCGCAAGTTGGGCATGCACCAAGTTGCAGTCCGTTAGATTGGCGTTCCTCAGATTGGCGAATTCCAGATCGGTGCGCGATAGATTGGCCCCCCTCAGATCAGCGCCCTTGAGATTTACCGATTTCAGAACACCGCGCATGAGCCCCATCGACTGGTTCCGCATGTCGGCGCTGGCGTTAGCGCCGACCAGCCTGGAGAGAACCATGGTTGCGCCCGTAAGATTGCCGGTGATGCGCGCTCCACTGAGGTCTGCGCCATCGAGTTTTGCGCGCTGCATCTGGGTTCCAAGCAGCGACGCCTCGGTCAGGTTCGCGTCAGACAAATCGGCATCTATCATCCAGGCTTGGTTGAGGATTGCGCCATTGAGCCGCGCACCATTCAGCTTAGTGCGGTTGAGTTTGGCGAGACGCAGATTCACTCGAGAGAGATCGAAGCCGGAAAGATCAAGGCCCGAAAGTCGCTTTCCCTCCAGATCGACAGGCTTCGCCGCCGTGGGCGATTTAAGAAGCGCGGACAGCGCATCGCTCGTCATCTCTGCCGTCTTCATCTCAGGGCTGTTGAGATCGACATAGCTTAAGAGGTCCTGCGACAAGGCGTCGCAAGACAGGACGAGCAGCCCCATCATGAACAGGGGAGCAAAGGCGAAATGGCTTCTCATAGGCGCTTCTCCAATTCCCAGCATGTATCCTCCGCGCGGCCCTGTCGAGTGGGCGAAGCCACCGTGCGCGGACACCGGTGCAAGGACGTGGGCCCGGCATTGCCTGCGCGCGAGCTAATGGGCCGGCACCAGGTCTGACCTTCACGGCCGATCATAGGCGTGAGCATGAACGCTTTGCATTTGATTTTCGCGGTATGCGCGATCGGAAATGCCGATATATGCCAGGAGAAGCGTATCGCTGGGGAACAGGGGTTGTCGTTGACTAGCTGGGTGGCGCAGGCGCAGCTACCCTGGCGCATTGGGTAGCCGAACACCCGAGCTGCACGGTGAGCGCTCGCAATGCGATTATCGGCACGCAGACAAAGGAGGATTGCATTGCCAGACGGAGCCTATTGAGGAATTCGAGGAACGCGCAATGAGCCATTTCAAGTCGTTAGCGGGGGCCGATGGCGATGCCGGCCGCTTGATCTCATGCCTTCGACTCTTGCTTGCGCCAGCGGCAGCCTTCCTCGTCGCCAGCATGGCGATCATGAGCAATGCCGACGCCGCGAGCCGCACCCGGTTTTGGAACTTGACCACGGGGACGATCACGGAATTCCGCCTCGCGCCTGCCGGAAGCACGAGCTTCGGCAAGAACCAATGCGAGAA